>JBJETY010000037.1:0-8424 GCA_051883555.1 Christensenellales bacterium
GAATGTACGGCTTATAAATGTCAGGCAAAGAAAAGAATTGTTTGTTAATATCGGATAAAAATGATATTAGTAAATATTCAAAGGCGCAACCATTGAAATATCGGATAAGAAAGTTTCGTTCGGAAAATTGAGCGAAAAGAAAATTGTGGCTTATAAACGGTTGGCAAAAAAGTGTATACAAAAAAAGCAAAAAAAAATCATCACCGAAGTGATGATTTTTTTTGTTAATCAGATTAGCAAGCCCAGTTGCTTACGCCGACTTCGATTGTCGTTGCGCCGTCAACAGTGATGGTGTGGTTGTCAAGGTCTTCACAATTGATACCTTTTTCAACTGCTTCCCAGGTAAGGCCTTTCAAAACTTTGAAAGAAACTTCCGTACCTTTCTTAATTCCTGTTACGCTGAGCGTGTAGTCTTCGTGATTGGTCGTTTTCATTGCTTTTGCCTTAGTTGCGTTCCATTCTCCCAATTTTGCTATGTTTCCTGCTATGTAAACGTTTTCTGCATTAAGACCGTTATTGTAAAGTTTTACAACTATTTTCAAAGTGAAGCCCTTTTCTTCGGTTGTAGCTGCAGTCTTAGGTGCACATTTGCTAGCTGCAGGAGCTTTTGCAGTTTTAGTATCTGCTGTTGTCTTTGCTGTTGCCATAAAATATACCTCCCAAATAGTATTTAATTTTATGGCTAAATTATAATGCCTAATTTTTAAAAAGGCAATCAAAATAGATATGAAAAATTAAAAAAATATCACAAAAATGACATTTTTTTGCAAAAAAAAATAAGGTTTTTGTAAATTTATGCTTAAAATCAGAGATAAAAAATTTAAAGTAGATTTATTAAAAATTTATAACAGATAAATAAACGTATTTATTTTATATTAAACTTTATCATAAAAGGCGATACTAACTTGTATGAAAGCTTAAATTTTTGAAAAACGCAAGTTATTGCAACGGGGAAGAATTGTAAATGATTGATTTTCAATCTATTGTACAACCGATTGTAATATGTCAATAAGTTTAAAATTATAAGTTGTCAATAATTTACTTAAAGACGCTTGCTAAACTGCAAATTTTATGTTAGTATAATTTGGCGTGGAAGCGTATCGAAGTGGTCATAACGAGCTGCACTCGAAATGCAGTAATCCGTATGGATTCATGGGTTCGAATCCCATCGCTTCCGCCAAGCGGTACCCAACTGAACCCGTAAAAAAGGTTTAGTTGGGTGCTTTTTTTATACTTTAAATGAGTGCTTATATATGCTATATGCTTTTCGCCTGATTTTGGCACGTTACTCCGTTGCTTTCGATTTGAACGTGTGAGTATCAACAGTATAACTCTATAAAGGGTGTTCAGTTGGGGCTCAGCAAGTCCGCTATGATAAGAGTTAAATTTGCTTGTTGCAGATTTAACTTTTTTATATTTATTTAACTTTACGGAAAAGTAAATTAACGTAGGGTAGCGGCGTTTAGATAAGTTATTTATGATATAAATTTTAAGGTCGGCTTTTTAGATAAAATTAAAGATTTACCTGATATATTGGCTCGCATTTCAATTTGCGTTGTTTAATTCAAATTATAAAAAACGAAAATCTCGCATCAAGCGAGATTTTAATTAATTGCTCTTTAGCGATTGTTATACGTTCATAGCAATCGTTATATGCGTTTAGCAAGCGTTATAAGTGCAATCATAAGCGATTTACATATATAACCGATACGTGATATTGCAACCGTTGTGCGGCGCAAAATCTTTATTGGCATATTGAAAGAGCTATTTAAGTGAATAGCAGGCATTATAAGTAATTGTAATCGTTTTATGCATTATAGAATAATGCGTGATATTGCCCGTTGTGCGGCACAAAACCGTTATTGGCATATTGTAAGTTTTATTATATATGCATAGATACAGTTATTCGCATTTCGTAAAAGTTATACTTCGTAAAAGTTATACGTTTATAACATCTAATTACGCACATAGATCGTTTACGAGCATAGCAACCGATATGCGCCCCGTTACTGTTTTTCACCGCAATGCTTGCAGTACGTTGAATCGCAAGGTATCTGTTTTCCGCAATGCTTACAAAACATATTCTGTTCGGTTTCGTCGGGTTGCGGGAATGGGTCTTTGCCTTCTCTTATAGACAGAAAAAGTTTAATATTATCCCTGTTGGCCTCAAGGGCTTGCTTTGTCATAGTCGGCGACATTTTTATCATTGCAGGCACAATAAAAGAGAAAAAGGTCAAATAGAAAAAGCCTAATGCACATAACGAGCCGACAATCGTAAAAGGTATTGCCGCTTGTAGTGGCAAAAGCGGATATTTTGTTACAAGCGAATAGATGCCGAGACCTAAGAATACGGGAGCTAGCACAAGACAAACCGCCCAAGCAATTCGCATTTTGCGTACGGTTTTGGCAAATTGTTCTTTGTTCATTTTCGACACTTTCATTATCATTTTTCCTTTATAAATTTATTTAGTAAATTATAACAGATATTAAGTCTTTTTCAATATGAAACAATAAAATTGTTTGATAGCGTTTAAAATAGAAATTTAAAAGTTGTATAAAGGGAAACGGAAATGATTGTAAATTAAAAAGCGACAGATTCGGTCTACGAATGCTATCGCTTTTGTCGGTTAAATATCTTTGAAAATAACTTTGCTTTTTTACTTTTGATTTTAAATTAATCCGAGTTTAAACAAAAGGATTGTTAAACAAAACGATTATTTTTTAAATCTAAAATAAATCGGTTATATTTTGAAATGCTCTTTTAAAAGAGATTCGGCTTCGGTAAGAGACGATGCGTCAATACAACAAGAAATTTTGGTTTCGCTTGTCGTTATTGCATATATCTTCGTGCCGTTTTCCATTAAAAGGTTAAGAACTTCAACGGCTACGCCGCTTTTATGTTCCATGCCAGCGCCTTCTATAGTGAGTTTGCCGCAATTTTCGGTTGTGTCGAATTTAATTTCCTGCAACTTTAACAAGTCGTAGCAAAGACGGCTGTCTTCGTTTGAAAGAGTAAATGAAACGGAAACTTTACCGTCGGAATTTATCGTCTGACTTATCATATCGAGATTAATTTCGTTTTGCGCTATGAGTTTTAAAAGTTCAAGGAATTCCGATTGACTTATATCTGAAAGAGAAACCAAACTTACGCCTTTTTCGCCGCTTACGGTCGTAACGGCATAATAGTCGCCGATGATACTGTTCATATCATATAGTCCGACCTTTTTTTCGCTCATATAAGTTGCGGCTCTGAGTGCGCCTGCAACGAACACTTCCTTGCTTTCCGATTCGTGAGATATAGTCAATTCTTCGCCGTTGCCGAAGAAATGGACGTCGTGTTTACCGACCACCGTACCGCCTCTGACGGCGTGGATCCCGATTTCGGAAGGTGTGCGGCGACATGCCTTATCGTGTCTGCCGTAGGTAGGAGTAAGCTCTCTGACGCTGTTTATGGCCTGATAAATGCTGAGAGCGGTGCCGCTTGGCGAGTCGAGCTTTTTGTTGTGATGTGTTTCGACAATTTCAACGTCGAAGCTGTCGCCCAAAAATTTTGTGGCTTCTTTGGCGAGATTGCTTAAAAGATTTACGCCGAGCGACATATTGCTTGCTTTGAAAATCGCAATTTTTTTGGACGCTTTTTCAATTTCAGCAAGCTGAGCTTCACTGTGACCCGTTGTGGCAAGAACAACGCTGGCCCTTTTTGCTGTTGCAAAGCTTAAAATATCTTCAAGCGTGGACGCGTTTGAAAAGTCGATTATAACGTCGCACGTTCCCATGGCTTCCGCAAAGCTTTTATATACCGGGAAAGGTAAGTCGTTTGCTCCGAAAAAGTCTACGCCGAATTCGATTTTAAAATCGTCGTTGCCGACAAGTGTTTTATAAATAGTGCGACCGATTCTTCCGCCCGCACCGCAGATAGCAAGTTTAATCATTTTGTTTCCTTTATTTGTTTATCAAATCGTTGTAAGCGGACTTTAAAATTTCAGCATTTTCAGGAAGCATTTCCGTGAGCGGAAGCCTTACGTATTTTTGGCATAAACCTACGATTTCCGCCATCTTTTTTACAGGGATAGGATTGACTTCCATAAATAACGCTTTTACGAACGGCAACATATCGAGTTGCATTTTCGCGGCTTTTTTGAAATCGCCGCCGAACGTCGACTTGCACATATCGCTGACGTATTTAGGAATTACGTTTGACGCAACGGAAATGATTCCCTGTCCGCCCATGGCAATGACAGGAACGGTCAATCCGTCGTCGCCCGAATAAACGTCTGCCGAGCCGGAAGTAAGACGTATAGCTTCTTCAATTTGTTCCATATTTCCGCTGGCTTCTTTTATAGCTACCACGTTTTTGTTATCTTCCGAAAGTCTGGCAAAAGTTTTAGGGAGCATATTGACGCCCGTTCTTCCCGGAACGTTATAGCAAATAATTTCAAGGCCTGTGTTTTTGGCTATTTCGGAGTAGTGTGCGATAAGACCGTTTTGCGTGGCTTTGTTGTAGTAAGGCGTAACGACCAAAAGAGCGTCGGCGCCGAGCTTTTCGGCATTTTTCGAATTTTCCACTGCCTGAGCCGTTGAATTTGAACCTGTACCGACGATGACAGGGACACGTCCTTTTACAGTTTTTACCGCAAGTTTAATTACTTCGTCCTTTTCTTTAGCGGACATGGTTGCCGGTTCGCCTGTCGTTCCTAAAACGACGAGAGCGTCCGTGCCGTTTTCGATTTGAAAATTTAACAGTTTTTCATAAGCGTCGAAATCTACGCCCGATTCTGTAAACGGCGTAATTAATGCGGTTGCGCTTCCCTTAAAAATCATACAATCCTCCGATTTTGTTAGTTATTTGATTTGATAATTATTTTTTAGTGAGTATATTTTTATAATTACTATGAATGATAATCAACTTGAATGATAATCGACGATTATTTCTTCAATGCTTTAGCGATTAACAATTCTACAATCTGAACAGCGTTAGTTGCTGCGCCTTTTCTTATGTTATCGGCAACTACCCAAAGGTTTACGCCCGATTCGACGGAGTCGTCTTTTCTGATTCTGCCGACGTAAACTTCATCGTGGTTTTCTGCATCGAGCGGAGTAGGGTAAACGCCGTTTTTGACGTCGTCCATCAAAATTATACCCTTAGCATTTTTCAAAGTTTCCATAACGTCTTCACGAGTGCAAGGCTTTTCGAATTCGAGATTGATTGACTCGCTGTGGCCGTAGAATACCGGGACTCTGACGGTTGTAGCCGTAATTTTTAAAGAATCGTCGTGAAGAATTTTTTTGGTTTCGACAATCATCTTCCATTCTTCTTTGGTGTAGCCGTCCTCCATGAAAACGTCGATATGAGGAAGCATGTTATAAGCTATCGGCTTAGGGAATTTAGTAGGCGGATTGCCGACGATACCGTTTTTAAGGTCGTTATATCCCGCTACGCCTGCGCCTGAAACAGCCTGATAAGTGCTGTAAACGATTCTTTTGATTTTATATTTATCGTGTAAAGGCTTTAAAGCTACCATTGCCTGAATGGTCGAGCAGTTAGGGTTTGCGATGATGCCTTTGTTCCATTCGATATCTTCCGGGTTAACTTCGGGAACGACAAGCGGAACATCCGTTTGCATTCTCCATTGGCTTGAATTGTCGACGACCGTTGCGCCGATTTCGGCAAAAACGGGAGCGAAATTTTTTGACGTTTCGCCGCCGGCAGAAAAGAGAGCGAAGTCTACTTTTCCTTTAAGCGCTTTTACGTTGTCTTCCGTAAGTTCGATTACGGTATGTTTTTTGCCCATAAAATCTATTTCTTTTCCTGCGCTCTTTTTCGAGGCAAAAAGATAATAATTTTCGACAGGAAGTTTACGTTCTGAAAGGACTTCCAAAAACTTTGAGCCTACCATTCCGGTAGCGCCAACTACTGCTACGTTGAATTTCATTTGAATCCTCCTAAATATATATATGAATTTACTACTATTAAGAGATTTTGTCAATTTTATTAAAAAAGTTTAATTTATTTATTTGATATTTGCTCTATCTTATAGTAAAATGAAAACACTAATTCGTCGTAGGAGTTAAGATGGCAAAGACTCAATATGGAATTAAGGCTGATAAGAAACAAAGAGAGCCTAAATTGTTATGTAAAAAACTTTTCACGGTAGGAAACGAACTTCGTGAAGCACCTGTTCCGGAAACAATGGTAAATCAGGAGGGAAAGACCGTTCCTTTCGTTCCTAAGTACCGTGAAAGCATAAAGGGCGGTTATTCGGCTTATAAAGATAACGTAAAAGTTATGTTGAAAGCCGGATTGTACTTTTTGATATTTTTTGCGGCCATGTTTGTTTTTGTAGCATACGGATACGGCGCGATTATGGACCGTTATACGATAAGCGGCGCAAACTTTATGGGAAACGTAGGAATAGGTTATCCCGGAGTTGTCTCGGATATGGGCACGATTTACGCCAGCCAGATAAACGCGTATAATTACATATTCTATTTTGCCTTGCCGTGTATCTTTTTGATTTCAATCGGTATGGCAGGACTTTTCAACGTCGCTAAAAAACTTATATGGAACGAACCTATAAAATACGTTGCCAAACCGTTTTTCAGCGGTATAGCAAAGAATTGGTGGAAATATATCCTTTTCGTGATGCTTGGCACGGGAATCGGTCTTGCAATGGGAACGGCTCTTGTAAACCTTCTTTCCAAAATCGAATTGGGAGTCGCTACGGCAGGCGATTATTGCGGTTGCGTATTTTCGTTTGTGATAGGTTTTCCGTTGTGCGTTTTCCCTATGGTTGCAATTACGATCATTCCGTCGTATAAGCTCGGATTCGGACAGCTCATAAAAGATTCGTTCGTGATTTCATTAAACCGTTTCCTCCCGTATGCGTTGACTTTGATTATCACGCTTTTGCCGCTCGGCTTATTGTTTATAAACGGAATTTTTGCGATAATACTTTGTATAGTGCTTATTGCTTTCGGCTTTCCTCTTTGGGCAATGCTTTGGACGGGACTTGGACACGGCAGCTATCTTAAATGCGTTTATCTTTATGAATACGAATCTAATAAAAAGGTAAATCCTTATCTTAAAAAAGACGGTGCTAAAAAAGATAACAAAACGGAAATAAGCGGCACTACCGAAGCGGTCGAAAAGAAACAGAATAAAAAGCCGCAGGCTTATTCTAATCCTAAAAAGAAAAAGAAGAAATAATGGCAAAAATTTATGATTTTAACTTAAACGAGGAGCAGTGCTTAAATTTAGCGTACGAGGCGGTTGAAAACGGCGACGTCAAAAAAAGTCTTATGTACGTTCATAAAGCATTGGAACTTAATCCGGATAACATTGAGGCGAATTTTTATCTCGCCTCTATTTATTCTGATTTAAACGCTTTCGAATTTTCCAACGACGTCATTTGCAAGATTCTTCCTAAAGTGAAAAGCAAGGAAGAAAAAGAACGCTTTTATATTCTTTTGGGAGCAAATTCTTCTGCTTTGGGCGACTATGAATCGGCTACGAAATATGCGTCGATGATAGACGTAACGAGCGAATATTACGACGATATCGAAGAAGTTTTCGACATCGAAGAAATCGCTCCGCCTAAGCGGTTTTATCTTGCGTATCCGCGTGGCGAAGAATATTATTCCAGACGTATCGACGAAGCGCATAATCTTGTAAAAGCCAAGAAAATCGACGAGGCTTTGAAAGTGCTTGACGAATTTACCGTCGGCACGCCGTATAAAGACGGTGCGGACCATTTGCGACTTATTTGCTATATGATAAAGGACGACTTCGATTCCGTCATCTATTACGCGCAGTCGTCGATAGATAACGGCGGCAAAAAGCCTGCTATAAAGTGTTTGTTGATTACGGCATTGCTTTTTGAGAACAGACAGAAAGAAGCGGAAGAAAAGGCAAAAGAGCTGTTGACCGAAGATTACGACTCCATCGACGATTTAAGCGTGCTATTGCCGTTGCTTGTAAATCTCGGCATGGACGAAGAAGTCAATTATTATTGCAAGAAATTTCTTGAAAAGATAAATTATCATCCGCAGACTTTGATGTGGTATGCGCAAAGTTTTTATAATCTCGGAAAAAAGGAAGAAGCGAAAGCCGTTATGCGCGAATGTTATTCGATATATCGCAATTATCTTCCCGCTAAGTTTTATATAGATTATTTCGACGGCGACGCTCCGAGAATTAAGTATTCGGCGGGACTGCCTCTTCCCGAAGTGCTTGAAAGACAGAAAAAGATTAAAAACTTTTTGATGATGAAACCCGTCGAAGCGCAAAAGGCATACTTTTACGATAAAGAGCTGAACAGCCTGATTAAATGGGCTTTTCATGAAGGCGGCGGAATCGTAGTCGCATTGATTTTAAAAATGGCGGAATTTTATTCGACGGATATGAACGACGTTTTTGATTTAATT
>JBJETY010000038.1:0-8313 GCA_051883555.1 Christensenellales bacterium
CTGGTAGTCGTTCTTTGCGTATCCGTCCTCACGGCGTGCAAGAAAGATAACGGCCAAGAACAAAAAGATTATTCTATCGATTTGGCTGACGTCTACGAAGAAGGCACATATGGTGAGGACTTCATTACGTTGTACGAGAAATTCGGTAAAAACGTAACGATTGATCAGGTAACCGAAAGAAACGGACTTGCTTATGCAACGTTCGAGGGCGAGGAATACGAACTCGGTATGGATTTCCTTTCGATGGCAATGGTTTATAATACGACCGTTCCCGCCGGCAGTGAAGTTTATAAAACTTCCGACGACGTATATGCGCAATGGTGGAAACTTTACATTCAGCGCTGGAATTACTTGCTGCCCGAAGTTCCTCTTTATTCGAACGAATACTATGATCTTTTCGATGCAAGCGTTGTAACGAAAGAATCTGTCGAAGCCAACCCCACGAACCCGTACTGGGGAGCAGCGCGGGCCGTAATCGACTGGAAAGCGGCTGCAGACAACGCCGAAAAGAAAATTATCCTTGGTAGCAGCACCGAACTCAGCGGTCGTTTCCGCGTTGCGGCGTTCGGCGTTTCGAGCCCCGGTGCGAGTGATAACTCTGTAAGCAGCCTTGTTAACGGTCTCGATACGGTTGCTCCCGATAAACTCGGCAACTATGTATGGAATGAATCCGTAGTTGATTCCCATAATGAAGTACTGAATGCCGACGGCAGCAAAACTTTCACCATCAAAATTAAAAATAATCTGAAATTCAGCGACGGCAGCGCCGTAACCGCGAAGAACTATCTCTATTACCCGATGGTATTCTCGACCGTTGTTGCCGGTGAAAAAGAAGCCGGTGGCAAAAACAGTGCAGGTTTGAACTTCGTCGGATACGATGCGTTCTCCAAATACACCGGTACTGAAGCAGAAGGCACTTCGAAATACTTCGAAGGTCTTGCGCTTATCGACGATTATACTTTCTCCGTAACCATTGACAAAGCTTACATTCCTTACTACTATGACACCGTTTACGCGTCGTTCACTCCTTCGCACAAGAATTTGTGGCTTGGTGAATCCTGCGATATCGTGTATGAAGAAGGAAAAGGCTGCTATATCACCGGCGACGCTTTCTATGCGAAAAACGGCGAAACCTATACCTTTGCAAACACCATCGGAACGAATGCATTTGTAAACAGCAATTCCATTCCTTGGAGCGGACCTTACTACGTCGATAATTATGACGAAGCAGAAAAACAAGCAACTCTCAAAAAGAACGAATATTTCGTAGGCAACTATGAAGGATCTGTGCCTGATTTTGAAACGATTGTTTATAAGAAAGTCGTTTCCAAAACTCAAATGGCTGACTTCAAAGCAGGCGGCGTAAACGTTCTCGAAGGCATTACCGGCGGCGACGCTACGAAAGAAGCAATCAAAGAAGCAGACGAAAGCAGCGGCAAATACGCATATATTCACTATGCTCGTGCAGGCTACGGCAAACTCGGCTTCCGTTGCGACTTCGGACCCACGCAATTCGCATCGGTAAGACGCGCAATCGCTTACAGTATCGACCGTAGCGAATTCGCACAGCAATTCACCGGCGGTTACGGCGGTGTTGTCGACGGACCTTACTATTCGGGTGCGTGGATGTATCTTGCCGTAAAAGACAGTATTCAGCTTGACAAATACACGACGAGTGTTGACTCTGCTATAGAGGAACTCGAAGACGGAGGCTGGATTTATGATATCGACGGTAACGCATACACTTCAGGCGTCCGTTATAAGAAACTCGCAAAAGAAGAACTTACCGAAAACAATCTTAAGTTCGCATCCAAAGACGGTAAATACAAGACCGTTAAAGTAAACGGCGAGTACTATATGCCTCTCGTTATCAACTGGTTCGGAACCACCGATAACGAATTTACCGATCAACTTCTTAACGGTTGGGCATCCTCCGATATTATCGGTCAGATGGGAATGGTAGTTCAATATCAGTTTGGCGATTTCGTTCCTATGCTCGGCGAATTCTATCAGTATGCAGGATACGGTTACCAGGGACCCGCTCTGTACGGAGCGTTCAACTTTGCAACCGGCTACAATTCGGCTATTTACGATTACTCCTACAACTGGACGTTTGACCCGAATTTCTATGACGATTATTCCGTTGCATATCTTAAAGATGCGGCAGACTATTACTATCTTAAATAATAGTTATGGACTGTAAATAACGGTCCCGAGTGATTGTAGGGGCAACACGGGTTGCCCCTACTTTTCGCTTTTTTTCAGCAACACGGAGAAATTATGGCCAAATACATAATTAAAAGGGTGCTTTATTTGCTAATGGTAATTATACTGTTATCAATGATAATGTACGCCCTGTATAATCTTATTCCTTACGATAGAGCCGCTACGGACGCCCGCGCGGCAATTCAGAGTAATAAACATCTGAATTATCAGGAAGAATACGAAAAATATCAGAGAATGTACGGTACCGACGGTACGCTTGTACAAAGATATCTCAGATGGGTAGGCGTCTATCCTTATTATAACGGTGAATATAACGGGATACTCCAAGGAAACTTCGGATGGTCCTTTCAATACAGCAAGAATGTTCTTGACGTTATCAGAAAACCGATGGGCAATACGATTTTTATAAACGTATTTGCCACGATTCTTGCATTGGGAATTACTATTCCGTTAGGCATAATATGCGCGGTAAAAAGGGGTAGTAAATTCGACACTTTTACTCAGATTTTTACGATAGTAGGATACAGTATACCCGTGTTTATTACGGCTATTCTGTTTATATGGCTTTTCGTTTCGCAGGCGGGATGGTTCCCCGCAAGCGGAATGGGTACCCCGGGCGCTAGTTACACCGGGGCAAAAGCGTTTTTTGATAAGATGTATTACATCTGTCTGCCGCTGATAGTAATGACCTTCTGTTCTCTCGGCGGTATGACGCGATACGTACGAGCGTCGATGATTGAGGCACTGTCGATGGATTGCATAAGAACCGCGCGCGCGAAGGGACTTAAAGAAAAGACGGTTATTTTCAGCCACGCGTGGAGAAATGCGCTTATTCCTATCGTAACGCTTGTAATCGGATGGTTTTTGGGCATTTTCTCGGGTTCTTTGATGATTGAACAGATTTTCGGTCTCAACGGAGTAGGAAAACTGATGATCGAGTCGTTGAACAACGGAGATTACGAAGTCGTTTTGTGTTTGCAGATGTTTTACGTTGCAATAGCTTTACTCGGCAATCTCATAATTGACCTTGCATACGGCATTATCGACCCGCGTGTGCGCGTGAATAAATAAAGAAGGAGGTTAATATGGAGAATCAGAAAGATAAAAAAGAAAAAATTAAAGCCTCCTTTGCTTCTTTAGGGAAAAAACTGAAATCTTTCTTCTCGAAAGTCGGACAGGGAATGTTGCACATTCTCAAAAAACTCTGGGAGTGGACGAGAAGAATGTTTCTTGGTGCGTCGTCGACGGTAGCGCGCGATAAAGAACGCAACAAGGAAATTGAAAATAGAGAATATACTTCCGAGGAACTTCTTGAAAAAGAAATGATTTTAAGCCCCGGTCGGCAAATTATCAAGAATTTCTTTTCAAAGAAAATCGCGGTCGGCGCGTTGGTTGTGGTTATTTGTATGTTCTTGCTTGTAATAATCGGTCCGGCCTGCATGAAGAATACTTACAGCGATTCTTATCTCGAAACATATCAGACGAATTTGAGTCCCAGTCTGAACAATATGAAAGTTCCGAAGGAACTTAAAAACGATATTAAAAAAATATCTTCTTACGGCACATATACCGTCGGTTTGTCTAACAGTGGTAATCTGTACGTATGGGGTAACTCGAAAATTGCAACGGCAGGCATCGACCTTAAAGATATTCCCGATGAAATCAGGAACGCCAACATCGTGGATATCGCCGTCGGCGTAGACCATGTTATCGCAATAGGAGACGACGGAAAAGTTTATGCTTGGGGACTTAAAAATCTCGGACAATACGGCACCGAAGGTTCTGGCGTCAAAATGCCAGAAGAACTTATCAACGGCAAACTCGACATAAACAACTATAAGAAAGTCGAGTGCGGATATCAGACGACCGCTATCGTTATGAATGACGGCACAACTTACGTCTGGGGAAACAGCAGGGCTGTCGACAATCTCGAAAGCGTTGCAAAGCTTACAGACGTAGAAGATATCGTGTTTATGCAATCTACGGCGGTTGCGCTGTTGAAAGACGGCACAATCAGCACGGGTAATGCAATCGTATTTAAGAAAGCAACGAGTGCGAACGGCGAAAAGAAAGCGCTGAATGACGCAATAGGCTCGCATAAAGTCGTAAATCTGGTTGCCGACGCAACTTGTATTGCATTCATTCTTGATAACGATGAAGTCTGGTTTGCCGGAAATTTCAAATACGACGAATATAAAATGCCCACTCTCGAAAGCGACGAGAAAATCAAAACGATTAAAGCGGGCGCAAGACATTTCACGGTACTGACCGATAAAGGCAACGTTTATTCGTGGGGCGGAAATGTTCTGGGTCAGTGCAATGTTTCCAAAAAGGCGCAGGGCGCAGACGATATTTTCGTTGGTTCTTTCCAAAACTATGCGGTAAACGAAAACGACGAACTTACGGCAACTTGGGGCAATAAAGGTTATATTTTCGGAACGGACGCCAACGGCGCAAGCATTTTCAAACGCGTTATCAACGGCGGTAAAATGACTATGACAATCGGTGCCGTTTCCGTCATCATTTCCACAATAATCGGTATTATCGTAGGTTGTCTCGCGGGTTACTTCGGCGGAAAAGTTGATATGTTCCTGATGAGAGTTATCGAAATCTTTTCGGCTATTCCGTTCTTACCGTTCGCAATGATATTGTCTTCTCTTATGAGCAGACTGCCGGTTTCCGACAATATGCGAATATTCATAATTATGTTGATTCTGGGCGTTCTTTCCTGGCCGGGCCTTGCCCGTCTCGTAAGGGGACAGGTCTTGGCAGAGAGAGAAAAAGAGTTCGTTACGGCGGCGAAAGCAATGGGCGTGAAAGAGGTTAGGATTGCGTTCAAGCATATTTTGCCGAATATTATCTCGGTAATACTTGTTACGCTGACACTTGACTTTGCCGGTTGTATGCTTACGGAATCTTCGTTATCTTATCTGGGATTTGGTGTTATGCCTCCCAGCCCGACTTGGGGAAATATGTTAAATAAATGTAACAACGCACTTATAATTGAAAATTATTGGTGGCAATGGTTATTCCCGTCGATATTCCTCGCAATAACTACGATTTGTATCAATATAATCGGTGATGCGCTCAGGGACGTTATGGACCCGAAGAGTTCGATTGAGAAGTAGGAGGTTTGTATATGCCATTACTAGAAGTTAAAAATCTGCATACCTATTTCAAAACGAAGAAAGGAATCGTAAAAGCCGTTAACGGAGTCTCATATTCGGTCGAACCCGGAAAAACTATAGGAATTGTCGGTGAATCCGGCTCGGGAAAGAGTGTTTCCGCGATGAGCATCCTACGTCTTCTTGACGCAAACGGCTATATCGCCGAAGGCGAAATCCTGTTTGAAGGGAAAGATCTTACGAAGCTTTCTATAAACGATATGTACAAAATACGAGGCAACGCGATTTCCGTAATTTTTCAGGAGCCGATGACTTCACTTAATCCCGTATTTAATATTAAAAGGCAACTTTCGGAGCCCTTTATGATTCATCAGGGGATGAAAAAGAAAGAGGCCGCAAAATATGCGGTTAAGATGCTTGAAGCCGTTCAGATTCCAAATCCCGAAGCCGTTATGAAACAGTATCCACATCAGCTATCGGGTGGAATGCGCCAGCGGGTAATGATAGCAATGGCGCTTGCGTGCCGTCCCAAAATCCTTATTGCCGACGAGCCTACTACGGCACTCGACGTTACTATTCAGGCACAGATTCTCAACCTGATGAACGATTTGCAGCGCGAAAACGGCACGTCGATAATATTCATTACTCACGACCTTGGCGTCATAAACGAAATGGCAGACGACGTAGTCGTTATGTATTGCGGACAGGTTGTCGAGAAAGCGAGCGCAAAAACTATTTTTACGAATTGCAAACGCAGTCATCCATATACGGAAGGATTGATGTATTCAATACCGAAACTGGATTCCAACGACAAACTGGAACCTATACCAGGCGTAGTGCCGCATCCGCTTGCTTTGCCTAAGGGATGTAAGTTTGCGCCGAGATGTAAATATTGCACTAAAAAGTGCGAAGAAGAAGAACCTGAATTGACAATGGTCGACGAAGGCCAGTTAGTAAGATGTTTTTATCCCGACAAGGAGGAGAGGAAAAGTGCAGAACACCAAAAAGAAGTTATTGTCCATTTCTAATCTGAAAAAATATTTTCCCGTTGCAAAGTCCTCAATCTTCCAACGAAATCAGTTGTACGTTAAGGCAAACGAAGATATTACTATTGATATTTACGAAGGCGAGACTATAGGACTCGTCGGGGAATCGGGTTGCGGAAAATCTACTTTCGGTAGAGTAATTCTGCAACTTTACGACCAGACTGCCGGCGAAACGATGTATTATGGTCGCACACTTGCGGACGTAGCGCCCAAATACGTTGCGAAAACCTTGCTGTTCATAAATCTTTATTGCAAAAAATATTCGAAAAAAAGAGCTCTTGCCGATAAACTTACGGCAGAGGTTAATAACGTCGGAGAGGACGCTGCGGACTTCTTTCTTCTTCAGAAAAAGAATCTTGCCGTTGCGGAGGCTCAGACGGAGCTTGCGCATATAGTCAAGATAATCGGCGGATTTTTTGCAATCGACAATAAAAAAGAAGGCACGGTTCCTCTTTTGAAAATTTACCGCGAAAATCTTCGTCTCGTTAAGGCGAAACAGAAAACGGAAAAATACCGTGCGTCCATTGATTTTCTTTCCGGAAAAGAGCCTAAAAAGAAGAAAGACGGCACAGTAATAAAGCCGGAGGATACAAAAAGATTCAAATGGTTGCAGGAGGGTGTCGGGAAACTTGAAACATTACAGCGACAGATTTCCGACCGTATGGAGAAACTTAAGACGCAGCTTAAAGCCGTTAAAGAGAAATACGCCGATAACGAGGAGTTCAAAAAATACGAAGCTATGCTCGACGACGGAATCGATCTTGCCCGTCTGACGTATTCGGAAATGCGTCCTCTTCGTCGCGATATACAGATAATTTTTCAGGATCCGTATTCGAGCCTTAATCCCCGTATGACGGTAGGACAGATTATCGAGGAAGGTCTTACTACTCACCGTTTCTTTAAACACGGCTCAAAAAAAATGAGAGAATATATCCTTCAAGTTATGCGCGAATGCGGTTTGCAGGACTATATGTTGCACAGATATCCTCATCAATTTTCGGGTGGACAAAGACAACGTATCTGTATAGCGAGGGCGCTTGCCGTGCAACCTAAATTTGTTGTTTGCGACGAGTGCGTATCGGCGCTTGACGTGTCAATTCAGTCTCAGATTATTAATCTTTTGCAAAGCCTTAAAGAAAAAGATAATCTGACGTATCTGTTCATTTCGCACGATTTGTCGGTTGTAAAATATATTTCGGATAAAATCGGCGTAATGTACCTTGGAAATATAGTTGAATATGCCGATAAAGACGCGATTTTTTCAGACCCGAGACATCCGTATACCATTGCGCTTCTGAGTTCAATACCTACTACCGACATAGACAGCCTCGAGAAAGAAAGGATTCTTCTCGAAGGCAATATACCGAGTCCCATTCGGCCTCCGTCAGGTTGTAAATTCCATACTCGATGCTATATGGCGTGCGATAAATGCGACAGAGTTCCGCCACCTCTCGTAGAAGTTGAACCAGGCCATTTTGTGGCATGTCACCGCCTTGAGCGAAAAATAGGCGAAAACGGTGAGTATCTGTTTGAGTTACCGAAAATGGTGAAGAAAACCGTAAAACAGTCGGAAATCAAAAATGAGGAAGCAAAGGAAGATTAAAAAGACAGAGGAAGAAAACGCCGAAACCGTGAAACCCGAAAAAAAGGATTGGGTTGCAATGTATATTGCAGCGATGTATACTCTGTTTTTGCCGTGCGTGCTGATTATTGCTATTTTAGTAATCCTTGCCTTGCTTATTTTCAGGGTTATCTGATAAGGGTCCGCATTTATGCGGGCCTTTTTTATGGTCTTATAAAAGAAATCTACGTAAAACGTATGAATAACGAAGCTTCAAAACATTTACAAGTCAACTAAAAATTGATAAAATATCTACGAAAAAAAGAAAGGTGATAAGTATGAAAAAAACCGTATT
>JBJETY010000039.1:0-8311 GCA_051883555.1 Christensenellales bacterium
CCCTTATAGTTAATTTTAAATTCATTCTCGACTTTTGAAATTTTAATCAAATCGTTTTTATCAAGTCGAACATGACAACACGTACACATTCTGACGTTCTTTTCTCTTGCCATTATTATTATTCTGTTCCTTCCGAAATACTGAGACTCGACTGCGGTCTGACGTCTATTTTCCAACCTGTAAGTTTTGCAGCCAATCTTGCATTTTGACCGTTTTTACCGATAGCTAGACTGAGTTTGTCGTCCGGGACGATAACCGTTGCGGTTTTGTTATCTTCTACGCAACGTACCATAAGGACTTGTGCAGGCGAAAGTGCTCTTGCAATATATTCGAGTGGGTCTTCGCACCAAAGTATTACGTCCACTTTTTCGCCGCCCAATTCCCCGACTATTTCGTTGACTCTTACACCCTTATTTCCGATACATGCTCCAGTTGCGTCAATGTTTGGATCTTCTGAATAAACTGCAATTTTAGTTCTGAAACCTGCCTCGCGGACAATGGATTTAATCTGAATAAGACCGGCTTTGATTTCAGGCACTTCGTTTTCAAACAAACGTCTTACTAAACCTGCGGACGCTCTTGAAACAACGACCTGCGCGCCCTTAGAAGACGTTCTGATTTTCTTAAGGAAAACTTTAATGGTTTCGTTGATTTCGTACTTTTCGCCCGGAATCTGGTCTTGAAGCATCAATACGCCTTCCATTTGGTTGGAAGTAATTTCGACGTAAACCGTTCCTTGCTCGATTCTTCTTACGACGGCAGAAACGATTTCTCCCTGATGGTCGTTCATTTCGTTGACAACCATATCTTTCTTAATATCGTTGAGGCGTTGAAGAATAACCTGTTTTGCTGTCTGAGCCGCAATTCTCGAAAATTCTTCAGGCGGAATTTCTTCGATAACCGTATCGCCTACGTTATAATCAGATTTAATTTCGCGAGCTTCTTCAAGAGTAATTTCTTTATCATAATCCTCTACGACGTCATCGTTTTCTACTACGGTTCTATACGAATACACTTTTATCGATTGTTTATTTTCATCGATATTTACAGATATGTTTCTGGTTTCGCCATATTCCTTTTTAAAAGCAGAAATCATACCTGCTTCGAGCGATTCAATGAGTGATTCCTTTGAAATTCTTCTTTCCTTTTCGAAAGCGTCAAGAGCCGCAAAGAATTCTTTGTTTATCATATTTCCTCCTAAAACTTTATCCAAGGCTGTGCCTTACGGATGTTTTGTCTTGATATATTAAATTTTTTAATTTGTCCTTTTTCATTTATCGAAACGGTAACTTCATCTGCGGAATATGAAATTAAGTTACCTCTTACAACGTTTTTACCGGCAAAGGGATCTTTCAAAAAAATTTCGACTTCGGTATCGACGTTGCGACGAAAATCGTCGTCAGTTTCGATTGGTCTGTCAAGCCCCATAGACGAAACGTTTAAAACGTAATCATCAGGAAATTCTTTTTCAAGCACGTTCAACGGTTCGTCAAGAGCGTTGTGAAAGGTTTCGCAATCGTCAAGGCTTATTCCACCCTTTTTATACAAAAAAACGTTGAGATTAAGTTTTTTATATTCGTTTGTAAAGGTTACGTCAACAACTTCCATGCCGAGTTTTTCGGCAATCTGATTTGCGTAAACTTTTACTTTTTCAAGAAGTTCTTTCATATATCCTCAATTAACTTTGCCGCATTTAATCAGCGACTATTTCTTTTTGATAATTGTCTTTGATAGCTTGTTGTCAATTATCTTATACCGTTGCACTATAAATTTTTACGATTTTAGTTTTATTGTTATATTATTTAGTTTTATTGCTATATGCTTTATCGTTATATATAATTTTAGCTTTTTATTTCATTATTTTCAGCTAAAATTTTCAGATAGTTTAATCTATATTTTAGCCTTATAATTAGCCTTATAAAAAATTGAGTGAGCCAAGGCTCACTCTAAATAAATCTTTATTTAAGCATATTTATAATATACCGTTTTATCGAATTTGACAAGCGTTTTTAGGCAAAAGTATCAAAATAAACGACTAAAAACGTTAAATTTATTTAAAACGGAAAAAATCATGTAAATTTCGTCACGTTTTATCTTTCAGTTCGCAAATATACATAAACAAATCGCACGTAGCAATTACGTCAGATAATGCACGGTGTGCGTTATCATGCGTAAAACCTAACGTTTTTGATAAACTCTCCAAATTAAACGCACGCGTACCCTTTATGTATTGTCTTGCTAAAGCAAGCGTATCTATCAACTCGTTGTTATAAATATATCCGCATTCTTTGGATTCCCTTTGTAAAATCGGAAAATCATAACCGATATTATGCGCAACAAGCGACGAGCCTCTTGTAAATTTGAAAAAGTCGTGAGCTATCGCTTCGAATTTAGGCGCTTCAGCCACCATTTCGTTAGTAATATGATTGACAGCGGTAGCTCCCGGCGGAATAGGCATATCGGGATTGACCAAAGTTTCGAAAGTTTCCGTTATTACTCCGTTTTCAATTTTTGCCGCACCAATTTCTATAATTTTCGCCGTTTGGTCAAGACCTGTCGTTTCAAGGTCAAATACAACGTAACTGCTATCTGCAAGCTCTTTTGCAATCGGTTTATCGACGTCAAACATACTGGCTTGTTTTTCCCTTACGTACGGTTTCGGCTTGATTATGCGATAAAATTTTTGAGCAGGTTTTGAAATATCCGTGTTTTTAATAGAATCGAAATTTATTTCTGCCAACGAAATAGCCGACACAACGTATTGCAAACCGCCGAACTTGCTTTCATTTACGTTACCGTAACATAAAACGTGCATACCGTCATAAAGCGCGTCCAGCATTTTTTCCTGTTCGACATTTGGGAAAGCAACGCAGTCAATTGATTTTGTAGTATCGTTTAATGTCCACTTATAAAGTTTGAGTTTTTGCGGAGAATTAGCGTTTGTAGAATCATACTTTTTATTGTCATATTCTTTGAACGTAACGTTTGTAACTTTGCCGCAAAGAGAGATATTTTCAATCGGCTCTTTAATTTCAGATATGTAAGAAGGCATATTGCCGATAACGCCTTTTTTAAATTTAGAAAACAGTTTTTTGTTTTCTTTAACTTCAATCAATTTTGCATTCGAATAAACGATTCTATCTGTAATTTGTATACCGTCGTCTTCAGAATTGGGAATTTCGACAAGTTTAACGTCGCAATCGCACGCGAAGTTTTTTGACACGTATTCTTCAATCTCTTCGTCGATGTTTTTCTCGCAAAGCATTTTATACAAAGTGCTTTCAAGCTCTATGGCTACGTTTATGGTAACGTTATTATTTACGTCGCTACTCCCCGAACTTTCGGCTTTAACCGCATTGTTTTTCATTTGTCTGAAATAGAACGGATAATTTTCGTTAAGATATTGATAAATTTTACCCTCGATTATTCCGGCATCCGCTATTGTTCTGGATAGTTGAACTTCAACGTTTACGTTCGGGAATATTTCTTTTATTGCGCTGCGAATTTCTTCTTCGTCGCTTTCGGTTATAAGACTGATTTCAAAAGCCGACACGGTAAATTTGACGACTAAAAGTCGTCTTTGTTCATAATACGTACAGCTATTGAAGTTAAGCATAGGATATTTATTTTTAGTTTTACTTTTAAATATTTCGACAAATTTATTATCTTTCATCATCAGTTCTACCGTTAATTTTCAAATTGATATATTTTTTCAACACGTCGTACGCCTGCTCGTTTGGAACGGTTTCGACGATTTCCCCGTTCATAAAAATAGCCGATTTGCTTTCTCCGCCCGCAATGCCGACGTCTGCCCCTTCGCTTTCGCCGATGCCGTTAACCACGCATCCCATAACCGCAACTTTAAGCGGCACTCTGACGTTAAAGTACTCCTTTTCGAGTTTTGAAGCAATATCTATTACGTTTATTGACGTTCTGCTGCAAGTTGGACAGGCAATTACCGTAAATTCTTGCTTTAAATTTAAAGCCGAGAGAATTCGACGAGCTGCGTATACTTCTTTTATCGGATCGTCGGACAGAGAAACTCTTATCGTATCGCCTATACCTTTAAGGAGCAAAGAACCGATTCCGATAGCGTTTTTTACTATTCCGCTTTCATAAGTGCCTGCTTCGGTCACGCCTATATGAAGCGGATAAGGAGTTAACGAATACAAGCGTTCGTTTACTTCGATTGTGGTTTTAACGTCGGACGATTTTACCGACAAAACAAGTTGATTGAAACCTAAATCTTCAAAACGCTTTATGCAGTCGAGCATGCTTAAAACGAGTCCTTCCGCCTTGGGTAAATCTTTATACCCTTGCGATATCGAACCGCCGTTCACGCCGATTCTTATCGGCACGCTTTTTTGCGAACACAGTTTAGATAACGCTTTTAAATCTTTACACGGAAAATTCCCGGGGTTTATTCGTATTTTATGCACGCCCGCTTCAACCGCTTTAAATGCTAAAGATTCGTTAAAATGTATATCCGCAACTATGGGAACAGTGACTTCATTGACAATCTGTCCTATCGCCGAAGCCGCTTTATCGGTGTTGACGCTGACTCTGACTATATCGCAACCTGCCGACGCCAATTCTTCAATTTGTTTTACGGTTGCCTTAACGTCTTCGGTTTTCGTATTTGTCATCGATTGCACCGTAACGTTGCCGTTGCCAATCGTTACTTTGCCACAATTTACAGATATTTTTTCCATAGAATTAAATTAACTCACAAGATGAAAAATGTCAAGGAATACCGCAAGCACTAACAGCAAAATTAAGCCAACTGTGTGAATAATTCCCTCAACTTTTCTATTCAACGGCTTTCCTCTTATCCATTCGATAACGGTAAATACCATTCTTGCTCCGTCAAGCGCAGGAATAGGCAAAAGGTTCATTACCGCTAAATTTGCGGACACAATAGCAACTACGTACAGAAGATTTGAAAAACTCATCATTGTAGATTCCGCTATCGTTTTTACTACGGTTATTGTTCCGCCTGCGCTGGATAAAGCCACCTTTCCCGTAATAAGTCCGCCCAGACTTGCAAGAATCTTAAACACAACGAAAAACGCAAAACCAAACGACCTTCCCAACGCTTTAAAAAACGGCAATTTTACAATCGCAACGTTACGAGATACGCCGTATCCGAAATAGCACCAATTTCCCGTTTCCGTCAATTCCGCTTTGACCGTAATTTTTGCGTCTCCGCGTAAGATGGTAAAAGTTGCGTTTTTTGTTCCGTCAGATAAAAAGTCTTCTATTTTTTCGGGATTTTCAGAAATGTTAATATAATTTGACTGACTTAATTCGACGTCGTTAATTTTAATTATGACGTCGCCATCGTTGAATACTTTAAAATATGTTTTTTTAGCGTCAAATTTCACGGTTTTTCCGTTTCGCAAAACTTTAAACGTAGCTGTGTCCCCGGCTTTGGAAAACGCAAGTTCGACGTCTTCTGCAAGCATTATATTTACCTGCTTACCGTCGATGGAAAGTATTGCGTCGCCTTGCTCAAACGGCGTTTCATAGCCGTTGTCTGAAATTTTTACCTCGGTAACCGACGGCAAAACCTGACCGTAAATAGAAAAGAAAAGCGTAATAAAAAATATTGAAGACAGGAAATTAAAAAACGCACCTGAAAATAGCACGATAAGCCTTTTCCAAGGCTTTTGATTGTTAAACGCCTGCGGATCGGGATTTTCTTCGTCTTCTCCGGTAAACGAGCAAAATCCGCCTACCGGAATCGGACGTATCGAAAACTGCTCTCCGCTTTTTAATTTGCGTTTGAAAATTGCCGGGCCGAAACCGATTGCAAATTCTTCGATTTTAAACCCAAGCATTTTGCCTGCAAGATAATGCCCTAATTCGTGAATTACTATCATTACCATAAGAGCTAAGATAGCAAGCAAAACGTAACCTATATAAGTAAAGACTTCTGCAGCCGTTACCGATAAGACAAAATTAAAATTCATAACGTTAAATTATATTTATTTTTATTCTTTTTATTACCTTTGTTTTTTTACACTTTTTAAATCCGCATAAATTTTACTTCCTAAAAAGCGTTAAAAGCTTAATCGCAAAAGATAAAGAGAATTAAGACCATATATTTGTAAAAAATTAAGGTACAATATTATTATATCAAAAAAATACGTTTTTAGGTCAAAAAACGGTATTTTGTTAAATAATATAATGCTAAGAAGTTTTCGTTAAAAATTTCTATTTATATCGTTTAAAATTTCATTTTAATTTTTAAAAATTTTTATAAAATTAATCTGAAAACGCCGTCTTTACCTTAGATGTCATTTTAAAGCTTGAAACTATCAAAACTTTAAAACTATAACGTTTTAACTATTAATGAATGTTAACTTATATAGTTAAATTAAAAAATTTATAATTATAAACGTTTATAAATTTAATAATTTTCAGTCTTAAAATTTATAAACGCTTTATATTTATAGCCCTATTCTTATATGCGTTTGCAATCAATTAAAATATAACATATTTACAGTTAAGATTTTGAGCTAATTTTCCTATATGTTAATTTGTTAAACCGACTGAGCACAAACCGAACGAGAGCCGTTATAGAATTTTACGCAGACTTATTGTTTTAAGTTTTTAAAATAACGAGTTAAGATAACTTTTCACTTCTTCATCCAGAATAAAGACGTCGTCAACCGAATCTATTCTGCTTTCTTGGAATTTATATAATACTTTAAGTAAATAATCGGAAATATCGTAAAATTTTATCTCGTCTTTCAAATACTTATCGACAAGAATTTCGTCTGCCGATGAAATTGCGCTGCATGCGCCTTTGCCGTATTTCAAGGCTTTTAACGCAATCGACAAACACGGAAATCTGTCATCGTCCACGCGTGCAAAATCAAGAGAACGCAATTTTACGAAATCGAGATTCTGAATACACCTGTCTCCGCGGTCGGGATAAAACAATGCAAGTTCAATCGGCAAAAGCATATCCGGATATGCAAGAGACGCTTTAAACGAATTGTCCTTAAAAGAGCACATAGCGTGAACTACGCTCTGCGGATGTAAAAGCACTTCAACCTGATTAGGCTCGATTTCAAAAAGATTCACGGCTTCTATGACTTCAAGTCCTTTGTTAAACAAAGTCGCCGAGTCTATCGTTATTTTCTTTCCCATATTCCAAACGGGATGATAGAGAGCTTCTTTAGCTTTTACTTTTTCAATTTCCGCTTTGGTTTTATCGCGCAATGCACCGCCGCTCGCCGTAAGATACATTTTTTTGAGATTTTCTTTCTTTTCACCCGCCATGCATTGCATAATTGCCGAATGTTCGCTGTCTACCGGTATAATGTTTGCACCGCTTTTTCTTGCAGCCTGCCACATAAGATGTCCGCCGCATACCATAGCTTCTTTATTTGCGGTAGCCAAATCCGTACCGTTGTTTAGAGCGGCAATAGAAGGTTTAAGTCCGGCAAGACCTGTCACTGCACAAACTACAAGGTCGCATTCCAATTCGGCCAGTTCGACTATATTGTCGACACGTTTCGCTCCGTTTGAAGGGGCAATATCGCCTTTCTCCAAACAATAAAATTTCACGTCTAAATCCTGAATTTGTTCTAAAAGCAAATCGGCATTCGAATATGCATAAACTCCAACAATTTCAAAATTATCGGGAAAGCGTCTGACGATTTCTAAAACTTGTTTACCTACCGAACCGGTAGAACCTAAAACTGTAATTCTTTTCTTCATATTGCACTATTAAAAAATTACGACCGAATCTCAAATTTTGCATTACTTAATTTTTTATTACTTAATTTTTTAGTAACTTAAATTTAAAGATACAATCTTAATTTTTATATGGTTATGTTTTATATAATTTTATTTTTAAATATAATGTTGTGCTTTATATTTGTTGCACAAATTTACGATTTAGTGTTGCACTGCCCCTTTAGCAGCAAATTTTATACGGCATAAATTATCGTAAAAGAAATTAGCAGCAATACAAGCGTATACATTATGCTGTCTATTCTATCCATTGCACCGCCGTGCCCCGGGAAGATATTTCCGTAATCTTTTATCCCTATACAACGCTTAATTTTGCTTGCAGCAATGTCGCCGACTTGCGAAACGATACCGCCGACAAATCCGATTGCAAGATAAATTAAAGCCGATTTCCATGGCGTATCCGTAAACGGCACGTAACCTATAGACGGTAAAACGTTGAAATATTCAAAGAAAAGGAAAAGTCCGACCGATGCAAGCATCGCTCCAAGCTATCCGCCGATAGCCCCTGATATCGTTTTTTTCGGAGAAATTTTAGGACAGAGTT
>JBJETY010000040.1:0-8268 GCA_051883555.1 Christensenellales bacterium
CTGTACATAATAGACGACAACAAACCAAGCACCGTCAGCCCCATAAAAAGCAACGGTATGAACGTAGGATTCAATCTGAACCAACCGTATATGGCAACCGATTCGTTTTCAAGATATTTGGCACACCACTTAAAGCCCCAAACGATGACTCCCGAAAGAACGCCGCTCACCCCTCCGAAGAGTACAATCGGCAAAAGCGTATTACGGATATAGTATGCCATAAAACCGTCGTTAATTTTTCTTTTCTGTTCCGTCATTTTTCACCAGTTATAGATATGCTTTAAAATACACCATTTGACAGTTTTAGTCAAGTGCTGCCGTTTTATCATATGCTTTAAAGGAGGCAGCCCGTTTTAAAAACAGTCGCTTTTCCTTAAAGCTGTTCATAAACCGTTCTCCGTCTAAAAACAAAAGGCGTAAATAAATTTACGCCTTTGCCTGTTTTATGCTACTACTTTTCTTGTCGGATTATATAATACAGTTTTAATTATATAATCCTATAAACAATCTTAATTTTAACTAAATAATCTTATTTTAAACTCGATACAATATTCGTTAAATATCTGTATCGATAATCTTTTTACGCAGTTTCGAAGTTTATGCAATTTCTTTTCAATTAAATCACAATGCTTTTTTTATGCCTTAAACTTTAAATGCGTACCATGTAAAAGAAAATCTTATTTGCCGCTGTCGCCGTAGTTTGAAAGCACTCTAGCGGACGGGTCGGAAACGTCGCATCCTTCCCACGATTTGTTCGGCATCCAGAAATCTTTTATCATTTTTGCCTGACCGCCGTAATACTTCTCAAACAGTTCGCGGTATAAAAGCGACTCTTTCGTAAACGGTTTGCAATAATCGTATTTTTCGGCTTTTTCTTTAAATTCTTCATCGGTATATAAATGCTTTGCATATTCTTTTATATCGTCTACCATAGAATGTCCTACAGCGTCTGAGAAAGCCGCTTTTTCACGATAAAGAATATCTTTTGGCAATTCTCCTTCGAAGGCGTGACGGAGAAGATATTTGCCGATTTTATATACGTTCATTTTCTTTGCCGGGTCTACGCTCATTACGTATTTTACAAAAGCCAAATCGCCGAAAGGCACTCTCGCTTCCATAGAGTTTACCGAAATGCAACGGTCGGCACGCAACACGTCGTACATGTACAACTCTCGTATGCGTTTTTGCGCCTCCTTTTGAAACTCTTCGGCGCTCGGAGCGAAGTCGGTATATTTATATCCGAAAAGCTCGTCGGAAATTTCACCTGTAAGCAAAACTCTTACGTCTGTGTTTTCGTGGATATATTTACATACCAGATACATTCCTATGCTTGCTCGAATCGTCGTTATATCAAATGTTCCTAAAATCGAAACAACCGTCTCCAATGCGTCTATTACGTCGTCGCGAGTTATAATCACTTCGGTATGTTCGCTGCCTATATAATCGGCAACCCTTCTTGCATACTTCAAATCGATTGCGTCGACGTCCATACCTATGGCAAACGTTCTGATTGGCTTTTTGATTATTTTTTGAGATACTGCGCATACGAGCGAACTGTCAAGTCCGCCCGAAAGCAGAAATCCTAACGGGGCGTCGGAATCGAGACGCTTTTTAATGCCTTCCGTCAAAAGCTCGTTAATCTTGCCGCATACCGTTTCTACGTCGTCGTCCACGTAACCGTCGGTATGTGCGACGTCGTTGTAGCAAACGAATTTTTCTCCGTCGTAATAATGTCCCGGCGGGAAAGGCATAACCTCTTTACAGAGTCCGACAAGGTTTTTCGCTTCGCTTGCAAAAATAATATCTCCTTGTCTGAAACCGTAAAACAGCGGTCTGATTCCGATAGGGTCACGGGCTGCGATAAGTTTATTCTTTTCGCCGTCGTATATAATCAATGCAAATTCTGCGTCAAGCATTTTGAATACGTCGAGTCCGTATTTTTTATACAACGGCAAAAGTATTTCGCAATCCGATTCCGATTTGAATCGATAATCTTTCTCAAGCTCCTTTTTCAAAGCTCTGAAACCGTATATCTCTCCGTTGCAGACTACCGCGTTTTTCTTATATTCGAAAGGCTGCATACCTTCGGGACTAAGACCCATAATAGCCAACCTTTCGAATCCGAGATAGCCTTTTGGCAACGAGATTATCCTGCTTTGATCGGGACCTCGGGATACGGTCTTTAAAAAGCCTTGTTTAAATTCTTCTTCGGAAAATTTATCCGATAAACACCCCATTATAGAGCACATATTCTTCTCCTTTATTCTACGTCCTGAAGTGCGTCGTATCCCTCTTCGCCCGTTCTGACCTTTACTACGTTTTCAACGTCGTAAACGAAAATCTTGCCGTCGCCTATATGGCCTGTATACAAAACTTTCTTAGCCGTTTCGATTACTTCACGGACAGGGACTTTGCTTACAACCATTTCTATCTGTACTTTCGGAAGCAAGCTCGGCTCTACTTCGACGCCTCGATAGAATTCAGGCTTTCCTTTCTGAGTTCCGCAACCCATAACGTGCGTTACCGTCATACCTGTTATGCCGATCTTCGACATAGCGTTTTTAAGCGCTTCGAGCATTCTTTCTCGGCATATAATTTCAACCTTGGTAAACTTCGGTTCGCCCTCTTTTCTCTTCTCCGGTCTTTCTCGTCTTTCAACGCTTACCGCAACGTCGCTGACAACAGTGCCCTGACCTTCCGGAACGATATCCGCAAACTCAACAGGGACCGAGTCGTAATCGTGAGATACGATAGGGAAATCTGCATATGCAGAAGGCAATCCGTGTTCCGTTCTGTCGAGTCCGACGATTTCTTCTTCTTTCGTAACGCGAAGTCCGATTGTCTTTTTAATGATAAAGAAAGTCAAAGTAATCGTTGCCGTCGTCCATGCCGCTATAGCAAGTACGCCTGCAAGCTGAACGCCTAACACCTTCAAACCTTCTACAAAGTTTGTTCCGTGAATGAGTGCATATATAGGTCCGTCGACTCCGCCCGCCGTCGTGTTCGTTGCAAAAAGTCCTGCGGCTATCGTTCCCCATATACCGTTGACGCAGTGTACGCCTACCGCGCCTACCGGGTCGTCGATATGAAGTTTAAGGTCAAGCCATTCGACCACTCCGACGACAAGGAATCCTGAAACGATACCTATAATTACTGCGCCGACTGCGTCTACGTTCGTACAACCTGCCGTAATAGCTACAAGTCCTGCAAGCGCTGCGTTAAGGCACATCGACACGTCCGGCTTTTTGTTCTTAATCCAGGTAAACGCCATACAAGTGACCGTTGCTACCGCAGGAGCAATCGTCGTTGTAGCGAATATCTGTCCAAGCTGATCTACGCTTGTTGCCGCGGCGCCGTTGAAGCCGTACCAACAGAACCAGAGTATGAAGCAACCCAATGCGCCGAGCGGAAGGGAATGTCCCATAATTGCGTTTACTTTAATTACCTTGCCGTTTGCGTCTCTCGTATACTTACCAAGTCTCGCGCCTACCATAATAGCGCCGATGAGTGCCGCTATGCCGCCTACCATATGGATTGCCGCACTACCTGCAAAATCGATAAATCCTAATTTTGCAAGCCAGCCGCCGCCCCATACCCAGTGAGCTTCGATAGGATAAATAACAAGGCTTATAATTGCGGAATATATACAGTAAGAAGCAAACTTAGTTCTTTCTGCCATCGATCCCGAAACGATTGTGGAAGCCGTTGCGCAGAATACAAGGTTAAATACGAATCCGCTCCAATCATACGTTGCAAAGTTCGTTATATATCCATAGTTAGGAATACCTATAAGTCCCGCCAAAGCGTCTTCGCCAAGCAATAAGCCTGCACCGAGTACCATATAGGCAATCGCGCCGAGACAAAAGTCCATAAGGTTTTTCATTATGATATTGCCCGCGTTTTTAGCTCTGGTAAAGCCTGCCTCTACCATTGCGAAACCGCACTGCATAAAAAATACTATTGCCGCTCCTATAAGGAGCCATACACCAAAGGTTATTTCACCAGCCATAACAGCCTCCTTTAACGCACTCCGAAAAGCAATTCACCGTACGTCGGATATGGCCATACCTCGCTTGGCATAAGCATTTCCGCTCTGTCGACAACTGCTCTGAGTTCCTGCATCTTTTTAAATACTACGTCGTGATAATACTCTGCTTCCTTTTGACTTGATTTTTCGTTAATCTCTGCAAGAGCCGTTTCAAGTCCCTCTACGCCGCCGAGTATTGCGGTTTGAAGTGCAGACAGTTTTTTAAGTCTTGACGTTTCATAAGTCGAATCGATTGAAAGTTTTGCCTTTCTTTCCGCCGTCTTGGCAAGCTCTCCCAAATATTTTTCGATTGACGGAAGAATATCTTTATTTACCATATCCGTCATCGTCAACGCTTCGATTCTTATCGTCTTGGAATAATTCTCGAGTTCTATTTCGTATCTTGCTTTAAGTTCCGTTTCAGAAAAGACTTTGAAATCTTTAAAGAGTTTCATATTCTTGTCTTTTACCATATACGGAAGGCATTCAGGAGTAGACTTTAAGTTGAGAAGTCCTCTCTTTTCTGCTTCTGCAAGCCACTCGTCGTCATAACCGTTTCCGTTAAAGATAATGCGTTTGTGATCGATTATCGTCTTCTTGATAAGGTCGTGCAACGTTCCCGTAAAATCCGAACTCTTATCGAGTACGTCCGCAAATTCTTTAAGAGATTTTGCAACCGCCGTGTTAAGAGTGATATTCGCTTCGGCTATCGACATCGAAGAACCTACCATACGGAATTCAAATTTGTTGCCCGTAAACGCAAACGGTGACGTTCTGTTTCTGTCGGTCGTATCCTTAGGGAATTTAGGAATAACGTGAACGCCTATTTTCATTTGCTCTTTTTCTTTCTTGCTGTATGCGGCGTCCTTTTCAATCGCTTCGAGGATTTCCGCCAACTCTTCGCCAAGGAAGATAGATACTACCGCCGGCGGCGCTTCGTTTGCGCCGAGTCTGTGGTCGTTGCCTGCCGACGCAGCGGATATTCTGAGCAAATCTTGATAATCGTCCACGGCTTTGATTACCGCGCTAAGGAAAAGAAGGAATTGAGCGTTGTCGTAAGGCGTGTCGCCCGGTTCCAACAAGTTTACGCCCGTATCCGTCGAAAGCGACCAGTTGTTATGTTTGCCGCTTCCGTTAACGCCTGCAAACGGTTTTTCGTGAAGAAGGCAAACGAGTTTATGATGCTTTGCAACCTTTTTCATAATTTCCATCGTAAGTTGGTTGTGATCGGTTGCGATGTTCGTCGTTGCAAAAATCGGTGCAAGCTCGTGTTGCGACGGTGCGACTTCGTTATGTTCCGTTTTAGCAAGAACGCCCAATTTCCAAAGCTCGTCGTTTAACTCTTTCATATATGCTTGTACTCTCGGCTTAATAGCTCCGAAATAATGGTCTTCCATTTCTTGACCCTTAGGAGGTCTTGCGCCGAAAAGCGTTCTGCCCGTAAATATTAAGTCTTTGCGTTTATCGTCAAGCTCTTCGGGAATAAGGAAATATTCTTGTTCAGGGCCGACCGTCGTCTTAACCGATTTTGCGGTGGTATTTCCGAAAAGCTTCAGAATTCTCATTGCTTGTTCGTTGATAGCTTCCATCGATCTCAAAAGCGGAGTCTTTTTATCGAGAGCTTCACCGCCGTATGAACAGAATGCCGTAGGAATGCAAAGAACGCCGTCTTTGATAAAAGCATATGACGTCGGGTCCCACGCCGTATATCCTCTAGCCTCGAAGGTTGCTCTCAATCCGCCCGAAGGGAAAGACGACGCGTCCGGTTCGCCTCTGACAAGTTCTTTTCCCGAAAACTCCATAATGATGTTTCCGTCACGGTCAGGAGAAATGAAACTGTCGTGCTTTTCAGCAGTTACTCCCGTCATAGGTTGAAACCAATGAGTATAATGCGTGGCTCCGTTTTCTACCGCCCAATCTTTCATTGCGTTTGCTACGACGTTTGCCGTTTCGATATCGAGGCGTTTTCCGTCGTCAATTGCTCTCTTTACCTCTTTGTAGGTTTCTTTCGGAAGTCTGGCTTTCATTACCGAATCGTTAAAAACCAAGCTGCCGAATACGTTCGTGATAGTTTCCATAATTTATTCTCCTAAATTTTATTGCATAAAAAAAGGCAAAGGCATCAAAGAAAATTCTTTGACACCTTTGCCAAATGATTTATGTCTGTAGTCTAATTCCGTTTGCTTAGTTTGTCAACAATTTTTTTTAAATTTTTTGAAAAAATTTTTTTTCGTTTTCTGTTGACAGCCATTTTTAGCAGTGTTATAATTCCAACATATAAGAGGGCAACGGAGTCCTTTACTGTAAAAGCAGTAAGCTCCATTGCCCTCTTTTTTCGTTTTCCGACGCGCCGAACGGAAGAAAACAACTTAACGGAACAACGAAATATAATATGCCCTCTTATATGGGACTTTATTATATAAGTATATCGTACGACAAATTAAACGGGAGATAAAGGTATGTTAAAAGAAGGTCAAATCAGAATACCGTCAGGCTGTGCAATAGCCGGTGTTATTTCAAAAAGCGAAGAGAGTATTTCGGGTAAAACCATAGTCGATTCTATGACGACGATGCACGACAGGTCAAACGGCCTCGGCGGTGGTTTTGCAGGTTACGGAATTTATCCCGAATATAAAGATTTTTATGCGTTCCACGTTTTTTACGACGATAAAACGGCACGTGAAAATTGCGAACGCTTTCTGGACGAAAAATTCGAAATTATAAATTTATCGAAAATCCCTGTCAGAAAAACTCCTAAAATCACGGACGAACCGCTTATCTGGAGATACTTTGTTATGCCTAATCATAATATGCTCCGCGACAGCCATTTGGACGAAAAAGAATACGTTGCAAGAAGCGTTGTATACGTTAACACTTCGATAAAAGGCGCTTATGTATTTTCTAGCGGAAAAAATATGGGCTGCTTTAAAGCGGTAGGCTTTCCAGAAGACGTCGGAGAATATTACAGACTGGACGAATACGGCGGATATTCATGGACGGCTCACGGACGATATCCTACAAACACTCCCGGCTGGTGGGGAGGCGCTCATCCTTTCTCGTTGCTCGACTATTCGATAGTACATAACGGAGAAATATCGTCGTACGACGCAAACAGACGGTTTATTGAAATGTTCGGATATAAATGCACCTTACTTACCGATACCGAAGTTATTGCTTATATTATTGATTTTCTTATCAGAAAAAAAGGACTGACTTTGGAAGAGACCGCAGCCGTTATAGCGGCGCCTTTCTGGCAGACTATAGAAGGTATGGACAAGGCTAAAGCCGAGCTTTGCGGATATTTGAGAAAACAATTCCCAAGTCTACTTATAACGGGTCCTTTCTCTATTCTGGTCGGTTTCGACGGCGGAATGATGGCATTGAACGACAGATTGAAACTCCGTTCTATGGTTGTAGGCGAAAAAGACGATAAAGTTTATTTTGCAAGCGAAGAATGTGCAATAAGAAAAATGGAACCTGACGTTGAAAAGATATGGTCGCCAAAAGGCGGCGAACCCGTAATCGTCAGACTTAACGAGGTGAAAAATGAATTATAAATATTCTGATTACGAAATTGAAAGAAGCGACGTCAGATGCATAAGATGCAGAGTCTGCGAACGACAATGTGCAAACGAAGTACATTCGTTCGTAAAGACCGATAACGGCGGTTTTATGATTTCGGACGAAACAAAATGCGTAAACTGTCACAGATGCGTAAGCCTTTGCCCGACAAGAGCGTTGAAAATCGTCAAGTCGGATTTAACTTTCAAGAAAAACAACAACTGGAAAGAATCCAACATAAAAGAAATTTACAAGCAAGCGGAAAGCGGCGGCGTTTTGCTGTCGTCAATGGGTAATCCCGAAGAATACCCTGTATATTTCGACAAGATTTTAATCAACGCCTCGCAGGTTACAAACCCTTCCATCGACCCTTTGCGCGAACCTATGGAAACTAAGGTAAGTCTCGGAAAGCGCGGCGGAGAGATTGAGCGCGACGAAAAGGGAAACATCGTTACCGCAACGCACCCTATGCTCGATTTGTCTTTGCCTATAATGTTTTCCGCTATGAGCTACGGCTCTATCAGCAAAAACGCTCACGAAAGTTTAGCCAGAGCCGCAGAAGAGTTGGGAACGTACTACAACACAGGCGAAGGCGGTCTGCACGAAGATTTTTATAAGTACGGCAAAAACACAATCGTTCAGGTAGCTTCGGGCAGATTCGGCGTACATAAAGATTATCT
>JBJETY010000041.1:0-7972 GCA_051883555.1 Christensenellales bacterium
AAAAACTGCTGTCCTTACGCTAAGATTTTTCATATCACCTTTGCTCTTTACGTTCATAATAAAAAATACGCTGTCTTCGTCGTCATTTACGGTAGCTCCGTCAAATCCTACAAAGCTGTATGAGTTTACTCCGTCTATCGGAATAAAATACGAGTTTTCGTCTCCGGCTTTATACCCGAACGGACAAACTTTAGCGCCCTGAGGCTCCACGTTGTTATCGCTGTTACAAGCGCATAAGCATACAGCGAAAACTATAATTATCAATACTAAAAAAAGTCGTTTTTTCATCATCTCACCTCATAACGTAAAACCTAAAACATTTTACCCACAATAAAACTATATAGAAAATTGCAATAGTCGTCAATACAAACGACAAAATCTCCTACAAATTTTATCGTATTTAGTCGCATAAACTATAAAACCGCAGTAAAGCTACTGCGGTTTTATAGTTTTGCATATGCTTAAAACTTAAATAATATACTTTGCGTTCTTTTTAGGAGCGGCATTGAGTTCTGCCTTCTTTTCTTCATAACCTGCTCTGTTAAAGAGAGCGTAAGTTGCGTTTTTGCCTTCTTCAACGCCCGGTTGATTGAACGTATCGATATTGAGCATTGCTCCGCAATATGCCGTTTCAAGCTGGAAGAACATAAGAAGCTGTCCCAACGTGAAAGCGTTAACTTCAGGCAACAAAATCGTATTGTTCATATGCTTTGAGCGGGTAAGCGCATATTCCGTTGCAACTCTTTCGGTATTGATAAGTTCGCTCATTGTGTGACCGCAAAGGAAATTTACGTCCTTAAACTCTTCCGCGCCGTTTGCTATAACGACGTCTCCGCGGAATTTTTCAACTCCGATAATCGTAATAACTTTGTCGAACGGACCTTCGGTATAAAGCTGAACCTGACTGTGTTGGTCGGTAACTCCGAGAGCTTTAACCGGCGTTTGACCTACGTTTACAGTCTTTCCGTCAAGGTCTTTTGCCTTTCCGAGAGATTCGCCCCAAAGCTGACAATACCAGTCTGCAATATATTTAAGGCTGTCTGCATAAGGCATCATAACCGAAACGTTCTTTCCTTTCCCCATTGCGATAAATTGAAGGAGTGCCGCCATAAGAGCCGGATTTTTGAAAGCGTCGTCGGATGAACAAAGCTCGTCCATAAACTTAGCACCGCTAAGCATACCCTTAATATCGATACCCAAAACTGCCGCAGGAAGAAGTCCTACAGGACAAAGTTCGCTGAATCTTCCGCCTACTCCGTCAGGAATGTAGAAAGTTTTAAAACCTTCTTGTTTTGCAAGTTTGATAAGGTTTCCTTTCTTTTCGGAAGTAGTTGCAATAATATTGTTTTTATAGTCTTTTCCGAGAGCCTTTTTAAGTATATCCGTTATGATAAGATATTGACTCATCGTTTCGGAAGTTGCGCCAGATTTCGTTATTACGTTAAACATTGTGCGTTTTACGTCGATGACGTCGAGAAGAGCAAGCATTCTTTCAGGGTCTACGTTATCTTCAACGAAAAACTTAACGCCTCTTTTATCTTTAGGCAAATCATTGTAACGCAAATGGCATAAAGCGTTGAATACGGCAATAGGACCGAGTGCGCTTCCGCCGATTCCCAGAACTACGAAATTATCGAAATCTTTCTGAACGGACTTTGCGGTAGCCAAAATATCCTCGACTACTCCGTCCTGATTGTAAGGAAGGTCTGCCCATCCCATCATAGCCGTTCCTCTGTTAGCTTTGAAAAAATCAAAAGCTTTTTTAGCAACGCCGCCAGCATTCGTAAGTTCTTTTTCTTCGATGCCTTGTTCTCCGATATAATCGGACATCATGTTGTTAAAATCAAATTTAATTGCTTCCATAATATCTCCTTGTTTAAATTCAATTTGCATTATCTGATTTTTAATAAATCTTTTTATCGCACCGTGCTAAGCGGCGCATTTTCAAAAGCAACCGTTATAGTTGCAACGAAATCTCATTTTTCGGTTGCCCAAACGCTTCGAATTGAAAATTATCCGTTTACTTTATCCATCAAGTTTTTCAATTCGTCAAACGGTTTATATAAACTGTTAAGATTCGGATAATCTTTTGAATACAATTCAATAAGAACGGGACCGTCGTAACCGCTGTCTTTAAGCGTTTTAAACAGTTTTTCAAAATCGCATATTCCTTCAAACGGCAGACAGGTGTTTCCGTTATCGTCGTAATCGGTGATATGCACCGTTTTGAGGCGGTCGCCGTACACCTTAATAAATTCGATATAATCGACGTCTGCCTGCTTTGCTTGTTTAATGTCCAGAGTCGCTTTGAGATGAGGGGCAAGCGGTGCGATTTTGCTATATACTTGCGGCTCATTATTGAACGCCCAATGTACGTTTTCAAGACACAAATCTATTCCGTATTCGTTGGCTTTCAAAGAAAGCTCTTCATACCTTAACCCGACTTTCTCGAAATCGTAGACCGTCGTCTTTTTGACTCTTGTCTGTCCGTGAAAAGTATAATTTTTCGCTCCGAGCACCTGTCCTGCTTTCAAAACCTTTTCAAAGAGTTTTTCTCCGTCACGACGCGTACGCTCTGCCGGATTGAAAAGCATAGGTTCGAAACTCGTCGTATAGCTATGCACCGAATGCACGTTGACGCCGTATTTTCTATCGCTTAATACTTTTGCAAAGTCCAATTCATATTCAGAAAAGGTGGTTAAAAAAACCTCGCATACGTTAAATCCGTAACGACGCACAAGTTCAAACGATTCTTCCGTTTTTGCCACGTTAAAAAACGAAGCCGTACTGATACCTAATTCCATATTTTTGATTATAAGACTAAAAGCTGTCATAGTCAAGTATTACCTATTTTTTCGCTCTCCGTAAAATAAATTTCCGACTCAAAATAAATTAAAGCAAAAGGTAAATAAAAATAACGTCAGCGGCGATGCTAAGCGCAAAATACACGCTGTATTTAACAAAGTTTTACGCAATACTGCGCAATAAAACATACGGCGCATTATTAAATTCAACTAAAACTTTTAATATGAAAATTTAAACTTGCAATAAAAATTTAATATATAAAATTTAAACTAACAATATAAAATAAATTTAATTATATATAAATATATATAGAAAATATAGATATATATAGAAATAAATATATATAGAAAACAAAATATATAGAAAACAAATTTATTATAAAAAATAAATTTATTATAAAAAATTCAGTTTAGAAGCAAAAATAAAAAGCCGCAGCACTCTGCGGCTTTAAAATAAAATTTACTTAATCGTTTTTCCCGATTGCTCTATCGTTTTTTGCTCGATATCGTCTGAATTTTGATAAATTATATCCGTTCCGTTTTCATCCGAAACGACATCATTCGTTCCGTCGATTTTTTCCGACGTTCCGTCGTTTTTTACGACGTCCGACGACAACACGCTGACTCCTGACTTCAATTTCGCCGTAATATTTTTAGTATCTACGGTTATTCCCAAAATCAGCAATATGCTCGCTATTCCCGAAACCGCAGTTTCAATCTCTTCTCCGCCCATTTCGATACCGAATGCTCTGAGCGCCATTATAACCGCGCTTAACAATGCGACCCAGAAATTAGCAGACTTTAACTTCTCTTTTAGCATCTTCTTCCTCCATAGAAACGGCATTCTTCGCCAATCTTTGATTCTTTACCGATTTAGGTTTTAATTCGGTTACGGCAAGCAAAATGTTTTCGGTAGTCGACGAAATACTTTTCAATTCGTTTGCCACACATTCCACAACCTTCAACCTTTCGGTAAGCTCCGCTATCGCTTTGCTATATGCTTGCTCGCGCATCTTATTTTCCTTCAAAGTGAATGCCAGAAGAAAAACGAATAAACACGCCCACACTCCGTTTGCAAGCACCTGACTTAAAAAATTTTCCCACATATAAACCTCTAAAAATACTTTTTCGTTTTCGACTGTTTACTGCTTAAAGCGTCTTTGAGTTTATCGTAATAAATTCCGAGATAATATTTCATCGAAGGACTTGCATTCAGAGCGTCGAGCGCGATATCGCTTGAAAGAGCGTTATAATAGTCGAAGGCAATTTTATATCTTTGCTCGTAATTATCTCTTTTATCTCCCGAATACCCGTTTTCTTTTTCGTATTCTTCCGTCAGCTCCTGCTGCTCCTGCTTTTCCTTTAAATAATCGTTTATTGCTTTTTCTCTTTCCAAAGCGTAACGGTTTTGCTTTTCGATGATTTTATTGTTGTACTCTTCGTATTTTTTTACGATAGCGTCACGCTCTTTCGTAAGGTCGGCGAGCTTTTCTTTTACGTCGGAAGCATACTTCACGTCAAGATTATTCAAAGCGTTTTCTCTGGTCTCTTTCAGATTCTCAATCTGAGCGTCGAGCGAATCCACTGCAATGCGATATTTTTTTGTAACTTCGTCCTCGGTTTGCCGTCCGCTTTCGTTGACGTCGTTCAAATCATTCTGAAAAATGCTTGAACGCGTAATACCTCGCTTTATAGCGTTGGTTTTAACGCCCGAAAAAGCGTCCTCGATCTTCTTTTTAAGTTCGTTAAGTTCCGTTTGTTCTTTTTGCTTTGTTTCAGAAAGTTTAACGCCGAGATTATCGAGTTTTTCGTTCGTTTCGGAATTTATTTTATTTTTCTTATCGTTGTAATCGCCCAAAAGACTGTTTTTTGCTCTATCGCTAAGCTCTTCGTCGCTAGCCGCCGTATACTCTACCGTTTTCAATCCGCTTTCGGTAGGGAAAAGCTCGTCGATATCCTTATCCTCTTCTTTTCCCGCCTGATAAAGATTTTCCAACTGTTTCATCTGTTCCGTGATTTTACTTTCCCCCTTCAGGGCGTCGGCAATCTTTGCGGACTTTTCTTCTTCGAGCTTTTGTTTCGTCTTAAACAGGTCTTTAAAATCTTCCCAAAATGACATATCATTCACCGCCTAAGCTTTTTATTTTTTGTTCTAAGTAATATATTCTCTTGTTTAAAGATTCAAGCATTATCATAATTTTTTTATAATCCATCATTCCACCAAATCGAATTCGAACTCCATAGGTTTAACGTCGATATCTTTGCCCGAAATCGAAAAGCTCATAACGTAACCCGAACGCTCTATCCTTATATTCTGCCACTTTTCCGCCCCGTAAATTTTATAGGTTGTAGTAACGGCGTCGGCGGTAACCGAAAGCGTAATATCGTATAGCGTATATATTCTTATTCTGCGTAATACCTTTTTATCGTTAGTACCGAAGTTCGTTTCGATGCTTTCCCAAAGTTTAGTAGTTTTCAGTCCGTAATTTTCGCCCTTGTCGATTATCTCAGTCACGCAGTCGTCGCCGGAAAGGATTGCATAAACCTTATTCAAATGATGAAGATTTACGGCAAGCAATTTTAAAATATTTACTCCGCCGACAATCGAAAACGTCTTTTGCCTTAAGTCGTATACAACCAAAGCGTTATTATCGCCAGCCCCGCTGTCCCCGTTTATTTCAAGTCTTGTCGCATAGTAATATTTATCCCCCAAAGCCGTAGCGGTAAGCGCCCCGTCGTCAATGCTTTTCGGCATGTAGCGATTGAGTCTTGTTACGGTATATCCGTCAAAAGAATAAAAACCGCTTATCGTAAGGAAGTAAATACAATCGCCCGCCTGAACGATACTTCCGCTTATAATACGGTCGATGCCGACTGCAATTTTCGAAACGGTAAACTCCGTCTGATCGGCGTATGCCGTAATACGCATAATCGCATTTTCTTTAAACACAAACAGATAGTCGCCAAGACTTACTACTTCCAAAAGAGTTCCGTATTCGTCCTGAAATTCTATATAACCCGCTTCATCAGACGATACCGTCCAGTTAAGCGGATTGAAATCTTCTGAAAACCATACCCTGTTTCTGTCATTCCCGGTCGTCGCAAAAACTCTTTCATGATGAAAGGCCATAGAATTGAACCTTGGCGCAGTAGTGTTAAAACTTGCAGTCATATCGCTCAGCATTATAAGATAATTCGTATTGCCGGATATTAACGCCACGTCTTGTCCGTTGCTGTTAAAACTTACGCTGCAACACTTACTGCTTGTAGATACGTTCGGCACGCATTGCCAACCGTCCGTTCCGTAAAGAGGCAAACAATAAAGCAAATTATACGTGGTTTGTGCAATAAGTCGGTCGTCGTAAGTTCCGTTGTCCAACGTTCTGCGGTATAAAAATAAATCTTTAAACTTTTCGCCCGAATCGAATACGGAAACTAGCGAAGGCATATCTATAGGCTCTGACGTATTCGATAACTGTCTTTGCCCACGTCCCAAACCGATGTCCGATTTAAGCGAACCGTTTAAATGAAAAACCCCCATACTCATTTTTGAATATGCTATATCTTCATTTTCGTTGCCGCTTTTCATTCCGTTGAATTTTAAAGTGTATTTTTTAGAACTTATTGCTTTCATTGCCATCTCCTTTGCGGCAATACGATTGACGGTATTTCCCGTTTTACTCCGTTTATAAATTTCTTTTCGAAATGTTCTGAAAGATCGTACATACCACAGGAAAAATAATAATAACTTAAAACCCCGTTAACAAGAAAATCGATTTTTAATCTGTAATCGTCCAGACTGTGATACAATCCAACCGCTTGCGGAATATATCTATAAGTCAAATCTGCATCGCCGTCAAAGTTTGCTTTAATCCTGTCAGAGCAAGTTACGAAGGTTTCTTGTCGTCCGTTCCTTTCAAGTCTTACGGCTTTCATATAAGTTTCGGCTAAATCCGTGCAAAACACTTCTCCGTTTAAAAACTTAACTTTTTCAGTTATCTCGAAATGTATGTAGTTTGTAGCAACTTCTCTGATAACGAAATTAAGGCAATCGACCAGTCGGTCTCGGAGCCTTATCTGCTCGTCGTTTAAACTTGCACTTCCGGCTACAAAATCTTGTTCACCTATCATTTTCAGACATTGACCGATAATTTCAGTTACTTCCATATATTTGCTCCGTTTTACGCATAAGATTTGATTGAGCCGCATTTTCTGCAAGCATATTTTCTCTTTCGATTTCTTCTAAAAGAGCGTGTATCTTTTCAATTCTTGTTTTTTGCAATCTGACAACGACTTCGGCTGTCGGCGTTCTGTTCCCTAACGTAAGTTCCAGACCGTGCGGACTATGAATTTCGTATCTCTCTTTTCTCAAATTTAAATACAATTTATAATTTCCTACTTCTTTAATACGGTCGGATATATCGTAAAGGTCGGACTTTATCTCAATCAAATCCATGCGTAGTTCTCCTTAATTTATTATTTATCCGTTGTTATCAGCTAAAGACGATTTTCGCCTGACCCATAGGACGTTCGCAAAGAAGGTCGCAATATTTAACAAGCGTAGCCGTATAGACCGCTTTGTTAGCCACCTGATGAAGAACCGTGCCGCCTTCGCCTTCAATCCAACGCCAGTCGCAAAGCTGATGAAGTTTAAAATCAGACGTATTAAGCAAATACATCGTATCGTCAGCCACAAATCTGTCCGCAACAAACGGTATGCCGGAATATGATATTGCCTTATAACCGCCGTCAAGATTCATATAATCGAGATTGGTACGGTTCAATGCAAGATAATCGATATATTTTCTTCTTACCTCATACGAAGAAACGATAAAATCGATAGTTCCGCCTGCCATTTCTTCGATATAGTCGATTGCCGTCTGAATTGCAGACGTCGAAACGCCGCTGTCTACCGTTTTTGAATAAGGATTCAAAAAACTATAATCGCTTCTTGACAAACCGTAAAGATTGCCCGAGCCGAAAATCGCTTCGAGACCTGTAAGTTCGTTTCCTTTCGAACCCTGAACGAAAATTTTATAGTCTTTGCCGAGTGCCGTAGCACCGCCGGCAGAAAGTTTGATCTGCTTATTGCCTCTGTCGATACTTAAAATTCTGACGCCCGTCATTTCAGGGACTAAAACGTCGGACGAATCGTAAACGTCAACGAC
>JBJETY010000042.1:0-7957 GCA_051883555.1 Christensenellales bacterium
ACAGACTAAAAAACATATTGATCAAAGACAAGGTAAAAGCACAGCAGGGATTTATCGACGTGCTGAAAGGAGATTTATTCAGATTGCTTAACGACTATTTTGAACTGTCCAGCGCCGTTTGCGTAGATTTGGAATTGAGCGATCGCGGAGATTTCGGCGTATACGTGACGGTAAAGGCTACGAGAATCAAACCGTTTGTTACGACTTGAGACGATACGGATTTCACGGCGAATATACGGCGAATATGAAAGTTGCGACTTAAAAATTAAAGTTGCGATTGAAAAACGGCGTGAACTTTGCGTTTAACAAACGGACATTCGAACGCCGATTATACTTGAATAGGTTACTTGAATACGGTACGATACGGCACGGCTCGATACGGATTTTAAATGAAGAGTTTTAAGTCCCCGTTTAAGGAAGAGCTTTAAGAGCCGGCTGTTTAATATCGATTAGTTTAAAAATCAGTTTGCAGAATTTATCGATTAGTTTACAAAATTTACCGAAAAATTTTTCTTTTTCTTCATAAACCGAATGAAGCGTTCATACCTTATAGCGAGGTGAAATATGAAATTTGACGCTTTAAAAAAAGCTAAAGTGGAAATCGTTGAAAACGATTACGTTGAAAACAGAGTGGGCAAATCGGAAATAGAAATTCCCGAACAGTCAGAAACGAAGAGCAAAAAATTCGGTTTTTTAGACAGCGCAATAATTGCAACTGCCGTGGGCGGATTTGCGTCGCTCGGCTATCTGTGTTTTACCGTTGCAAAAATGGTGTCCGGTTCTTCGGCTATTGCCGCCGCCATAGCTAAACTTGTCACGCTGTAAAGGCGAAATCAAAATTCACCCGCTGTTTTTAATAGTGGGCGTAGTAATGATTTTTTTAGGGCGGGGAGCGTCTTTTTTATGGACGCTTTTTGCTTTGTTTTTTCATGAGGCGGCGCATTGTATCGTTGCCAGGTTTAGGGGATACAGGCTGAACGAATTGGTCTTGCTTCCGTATGGAGCCGCATTGTACGGCGAGGAAAGAATAGATAGCAAGTCGATGATATTTATAGCCGTTGCAGGACCTGTCGCAAACGTATTGCTTGCGCTTATCGTTATGGCTTTATGGTGGGCGTTTCCGACGTTAAAAGGGGCGCTCGACGTTTTCTTTTGGGCAAACGTTACGCTTGCCGTATTCAACGTGTTGCCTGCTTTTCCGCTTGACGGCAGTCGGATTGCGTTGGGACTTTCCAAAAACAAATTGCGGGCTTTAAAAGCCTTAAAAGGCATAGGAGTAGTCGTAAGTGCGGTTTGCATGATTTTGTTTATTGTCAGTGCTTTTTTTAAAATAAATTTTTCACTCGGCATAATCTCAATCTTTCTGTTTATAGGCGCAAAAATCGGAATCGAAAAGGAAAGTTATAGTCACGTCGCTTCCAGATTATCGAAGGACTATTACGTCGGAGTCACTGAAAGAACGGTTAAGGTTGCAAAGGATACGCCGCTTTTAAACGTATTGAGACTGATGAACGAAAAGTCGGAATTGAAACTGAAAATCGACGGAACGGAATTGGAACTGAATGAAAGCGAGATAGAAAACGTTATGACCGAATTTCCTTTAACTACGACAATCGGAAAGGCATTGGGAATAACTGGCGAAGCGGACGTTTCGGACAAAACCGCATACTCTGATAATATCTGCGGTATAAAATCGATGCTTATAAACGTAAAAGCGGCGGCGAACAATAAAAAATTCAGACAAAAAGGCAATAAACGGGTAAGGCTTTTGGGCAAAATTAAGTAAAGAGTCGTATTCCTTGACTTTTTCGTCCTTTCAAACTATAATTTCCAAAGATGAGGTGCATATGAAAATTATCGGTATTGATATCGGCGGTATGAGCGCACAAGCCGGTATTGTAAACGAAAATGGCGAAATTTTATACAAAAGAACAGTCGTAACCGAGAAAGAAACGTCCAGCGGAGTTTTTATTTCCGATATGGCGCATCTTACTTTCGATTTATTGGCGGACGCCGGTCTGACTTTAAACGATATAGACGGAATCGGGCTCGGATTTCCGGGTTCTATCAACGATGAAAAGGGTATCGTAAGATATTGCTGCAACTTAAATCTCAGAAACGTTGAATTCGTTAAGTTGTTTAGGAGCAGTCTCAACTTTAAAAAACCCGTAATGATTTCCAACGACGCAAACTGTGCGGTACTTGCCGAGGCTAAATTCGGTGCGGCAAGAGGCGCAAAAGACGTTGTTTTGTTCACGTTGGGCACGGGGATAGGAACGGGCATAATTTCGGGCGGCAGACTTATAACGGGAAACGCTTCGGCAGGCTCGGAAGGCGGTCACACAACGCTTATTATGGGCGGCGAACAATGCGGCTGCGGAAGAAAAGGTTGTTTCGAAGCGTACGCTTCGGCGACTGCGCTTTTAAATCAGACTAAAGAAGCCGTCGAAAAAAATCCCGACAGCCTTCTTGCGGAAAAGGTAAATGCCGAAGGTTTATCGGGAAAAGTTCCTTTCGACTGCGCTATGCTCGGAGACAGAACGGCTTTGGAAGTCGTAAGAAACTACACCAGATATCTCGGCGAAGGCGTTGTAAATTTCTGCAACATTTTTTATCCTGAAATCGTGCTGCTCGGCGGCGGCGTTTCCAATCAGGGCGATAACATCGTCAAACCTTTGCAGAGATACGTTGATTTGAACGTATACGGCAGAGAGTATAACCCAAAAATAAAAGTCGCTATTGCCGGCATGGGCAATGACGCGGGAATTATCGGTGCGGCGGCATTATGTCTACAATAGATAAACAACTGTTAAAAAAGATTTTACTCACGGTAGAGAAGCCGTCGAGATATACGGGCGGTGAATTTAACACGCCCGACGTTACAAAGCCGCACAGGGCTTCGTTTTGTTTTTGTTTTCCCGATATTTATGAAATAGGTATGTCCAATCTCGGCATACAGATTTTGTATGACGTGATTAACAATGACCCGAATTTTATAGCGGAACGCTGTTACGCTCCGTGGGTTGATTTCGGCGAAAAATTGAAAGAACACGAAATTCCGCTTTTTTCTCTTGAAACCAAGACTCCGCTTAAAGAATTCGACGTGGTAGGTTTTTCCGTGCAATTCGAGCTTTTATATACAAACGTACTGTATATGTTAGAACTTGCCGAAATTCCTTTTTATGCAAAAGACCGCGACGAAAGTTATCCTATAATAATTGCGGGCGGACCTTGCGCCGTCAATCCCGAACCGTTCAAAGACTTTTTTGACCTTATCGTTATAGGCGAAGGCGAAGAGGCGGATATCGCCGTTTTAAAAATCGTTGCCGACGGAAAAGAAAAGGGGCTATCGAAAAAAGAGATTCTTGCAAAGTGTACGGAAGTTGAGGGCGTATACGTTCCGTCGCTTATAAAAAAGGGCGATAAAGTCGTAAAAGCCGTCGTAAAAGATTTTGAAAATTCGCCGTTTCCTTTAAGACCGCTTGTCCCTAATCTCAATATTATTCACGACAGAGTAGTTATGGAACTTTATCGCGGTTGCGCCGCAGGTTGCCGTTTTTGTCAGGCAGGGTTTTATTATCGCCCGATAAGGGAAAAAAGCGCAGGACGAATTGCTCAACTCGCTAAGTCGGCGATAGACGCAACGGGATATGAAGAATTGTCGCTTTGTAGTTTATCGACGGGGGATTATTCCTATCTCAGGGAACTTATAGACGATTTAAAAGAAATTACGTCAGAAAGGCACGTAAATTTATCGTTGCCTAGTCTGAGACTGAATAGCTTTGACAGCGACATAGCGCAAAACAGCCGTCGCAGTTCTTTGACTTTCGCGCCCGAAGCCGGCACGCAAAGACTTCGCAACGTAATCAACAAGAATATTACCGACTCGGATATAGATAACATAGGCAAGGCGTTCGACGCGGGATATCAAAGCGTTAAGCTTTATTTTATGATGGGCTTGCCTTCCGAAACCGACGCCGACCTTGACGGAATCGTTTCGATTTGCGAAAGACTGAGAAGTATGTATTATTCCGTAAAGAGACAACGTCCTCTTACCATTTCGGTGAGCTGTTCGGTATTTATTCCTAAGCCGTGCACGCCTTTTCAGTGGGCGGAACAGATTTCCATTGACGAAATGATGCGCAAGCAACTTTATTTAAAAGAAAAATTGAGAGCCGTAAAAGGCGTTAAGTTTTCCTGGCACGGCGCTGAATCGTCTAAACTCGAAGCGGCGCTTGCCCGTGGCGGTGAGGAACTTAACGAAGTAATTCTGACCGCATATAAGAGCGGTTGCAGATTTGACAGCTGGACTGAATATTTTAATTATGAAAGTTGGCTCGCCGCTTTTGAGAAGTGCGGAATAGATATAAACGATTATTCGGCAGGATTTCCTCTCGAAGAAGATTTGCCATGGGACTTTATCGATACGGGCATACCGAAATCGTATTTTAAAAAGGAATACGAAAAAGCGATAAAAGGCGAAACTACGCCGGGCTGTCGTGGCGGTTGTAACAAATGCGGTGCGGTAAAACTCGGGAGGTGTACTATTTTATGATTCTCTTGAAGTTTGAAAAAAACGAAGGTTTCTGTTACATTTCCCACGTGGACACTTTGCGGCATTTTCAGCGTATTTTCCGCAGAGCTTCAATAAACGTTGAATACTCACAAGGATTCAATCCGCATATGTTGGTATATTTTTCGGCGCCGCTTCCGCTCGGTTTGTCTTCCGTTGCCGAATACGTATGCGTGGCAACCGACCTTGACGCGGACGAATTTTTGAATAGGTACAACAAAAACTGTCCTGTAGGTTTAAAGGGACTTAGCGCCGTAAAGGTAGATAAAAATCCGAATTTGCAGGCAAACGTTGCGGCATGCAGGTATGTTTTCGATAAGAAATTGCAAAAAAAGGATACCTATTCCGTTACGTTTGAAAAGAAAGGCGAAACGGTTACGGAAACGATTGACGACAGAATTTATTCTATGGGCGATTATGAAGCAATTCTTGCAAGCGTTACTCTGCGCCCGGACAGATTTGCTTTGTCGTGCTCGGATAACTGCATAACCGAAATCGTCAAAACGAATCAATATTTAAAAGTCGGAGAAAAACTCGTCGACGTCGACGAGTACTATGGTTTATGAGCAAACTTTATATCGATTACAATCCACAATACGTAAGAGCGGCGTTGACCGACGAAGCGGGGGAACTCGAAGATTTTTTCATTGAAAAAACGGCGATGAAAGGTCCTGTCGGCAATATTTATAAAGGTAAAGTCGAAAACGTCCTTTCGAGTATGAAAGCGGCTTTCGTCAACTTAGGTCTGGAAAAGAACGGCTTTCTTCACGTAGGGCAATCGCTTCTTGAAAGAAACGAAACTTTGCCTAAACTCAATTTGTCGGCGGGCGACAACGTCATGTGTCAGGTGGTAAAAGACCAGTTCGGAGATAAGGGCGTAAGGTTGTCGCTCGATATTACTTTGCCGGGGCGTTACGTGGTTTTTATTCCTAACGCTAATATCGTCAGCGTATCGAGACGTATATCTTCAGAAGAACGCAAAGCGGAACTTGAAAATCTTGTAAAGGCCGCATTAAACGGCGAGACGGGCGCTATTTTAAGGACCGCCGCCGAAAAAGCTTCGGACGATGAAATTTTAGGCGAGCTTGACGAATTAAAAGCGCTATGGCTCGATATTAAAGAAAAGTATCGCACGGCGCCTGAAAAGTCGGCGATTTTCAAAGAGGACGACTTGCTTCTTCGCACGCTGAGAGATTTTTCCTATTGCGATTTGTCGGAGATCGTTACGAACGACGCTATAGCTTACGATATGGCAAAAAGAGAATTTCCTAATACCGCCGTTACGATGTATTCCGAACCGCAAAACGTGTTGTTGCATTACGGATTGGGAAGTCAGATAGAAACTTTGTCGAAAAGGGTAGTCGAACTCAGAAACGGCGGTTTTATAGTTATAGACCGTGCGGAAGCTCTTACCGCTATCGACGTAAACACTGGAAAATTCATCGGCGGGAAAAATCTCGAAGACACCGTTTACAGGACTAATCTCGAAGCCGCCAAAGAGATTGCAAGGCAACTTAGGCTGAGAAATATCGGCGGCATTATTATCGTCGATTTTATAGATATGACCGAACCGGAACACAGGGCGGGGCTTATGGAAACGCTGCAAGAAGAGGTTGCAAAGGACGGTATGCGTACGACTGTTATGTCGATGACTTCTTTGGGACTTGTGGAAATGACCAGAAAGCGTAAGAGAGTGTCGATTGACAATTATCTTTTGCAGAAATGTCCGCATTGCGACAGGGGCTATACCGTATCGAACGAACATCTTATTATGGCATTGAGAGAAAAACTCGTGTCCATTTTATGCGATAACAGCGTTTCGGCAGTTCTTGTCAGAGCAAACCCTGAGATTGCCGAAAGCCTTTTTTGCACCAGAATGCTGTCGAAAGAATGTTCGACAATTTGGAAAGGAAAGAGAATTTATATAGTCAGCGACGACAGCATTGAAAGAGGTTGTGAAAAAACGCTTGCAATGGTCGGCTCTGTTCTTACCCTTCCTAACGGTGCCAGAATGTTATATTAGTTGCCTTTTACGGCGCGTTATGGTATAATAAAATTATGAAAGCATGGAGAATTGAAGGTCCTTCCGAATTGGAACTTGTCGAAGTAAAGGCAAAACGCGCGGCGGGACAGATAAGAGTTAAAATATCCGCATGTGCTTTGTCGGAAACCGATTTAGCTTATTATAGGGGTACTAATCACAGGGGCGGAATCGTTCCTTCTCACTCTGCCGTCGGTTACGTCAGCGAAGCGGATGAAGACAGCGGAATGAAGTTGGGGCAGCGAGTTGTAGTTTCTCCTTATATCGATGAAAGCGAAGTGGAAGTTGAAATTCCTAGTCAACGGAAAATAAGAATTATGGGAGTTGATATCGACGGCTTTTTGTGCGATTTCGTCAACGTTCCTAAGAGCAACGTCTATTTTCTCCCTGAGGGGATAAAAGACGACGAAGCGGTTTTTATCGACTATATTGCGCTTGCAAATCAGGTTATTGAGAATTTCGATTTTGAAAAGGGCGATTATCTGCTTATTATCGGGGCGTCCACGTTCGGATTGATTATCGCTCAGCTTGCGCTTTATTATCAGCTTGTTCCTATTGTCGTAGACAAGTACGACAACAGATTGAAACTTGCTGAAGAATTGGGCGTTTATTATACGGTTAATTTCCGAAGAGATAATATCGACTTGGTTTTAAAAGAAATCACGGGCGGACGAATGGCGGACTTCACCGTATTCGAGCCTAGAGAGCTCCCTTTTTCAATCGCTCACGACTATACCAAAGAAGGCGGTACGGTTGTAATTTCCGGCTATAACAATTTCGTTATGAGTTTCGACGCCGATATCGAAAAGATATTTGCTAAACAGATAACGATAAAAGGCGTTAACAACGGAATAGACGAAATTACGTCGGCAATAAATTTCTTGGCGAACAGAGTCGTTAAAACGGAAACTTTGGTCGGCGAAAAATTCGATTTTGAAAATGCGCCTCAGGCGTTTGAAAGTTGCCTGCATAGCGGCAGGAGCTATGGTAAGGTGTTGATAAAATCGAAGAATATGTAGCAAAATAAGCACGTTGATTTAATACCGTTTTAACGCAATATCTTTAAACTTATCGTTGTTTAAAATTTATCGATTTATAACGGCAATAAAACGGCAAGATTAGCGATATGCATTTTTCAGATTAAATAATTAGAAATTAAATAATAAAGAATGTTATTAAAAAAAGGAGCGTTTTCGCTCCTTTTTTAAACTGTTTTTAACTTAATAAAAAGTCATACCTAAAAGGCATAAACTTAAAGTTGTAATATATGGAAAGGCTTTTGTTATTTAACGATAATTTTTTTCGTTAACGGCTATATAGCATAACGGGTAAATCAAAATTAT
>JBJETY010000043.1:0-7710 GCA_051883555.1 Christensenellales bacterium
TAATTTAATTTGCGTAACTAGTTACAAAATTTGCAGAATAATAGGATATGCAGTTTTGCGTATGAGAATTAAACGTTCATATTTACATATGCAGACATATTCACGTTATGTTTACGGCAACGTTTTGAAATTAAATTTGCAGTATATAAACGAATTTTTTAAACCGCTTTAAATTATTTTAAAATTTAAATATTATTCGTCAACAACGGAATGATTTTTTATTTTAGCGGGTATAGATTTTTAATATGGTATATATAGAGGTTGTTTTATTAAACAACTTATTCGTCAACCTGTTTATAGCCTATCTTACGTGTATCGCTACAAACAAACCGTGCAAAAAACTAAGAGTTTTTTTTGCGGCATTATTCGGTGCTATTTTAGCGGTAATATATCCGCTGGTAGGGAAATATAAATACATAATAGCCGTACTTTTATCACCTATTATGGTACTGATTTTTTTTCCGTTTAAACGCTTTAAAGAGTATGTTTTGGGACTGCTTGTGTTTATGGCAATAACTTTTTCTTTAGGCGGTTCGACGATAGGGTTTTCAAATCTTTTCGGTATAGAGCTGACCAAAAGTATTATATACGGGCTGACTTTTTTAGGTTGTCTGTTTATAGCGTACGTTTTAAAGCAGCTCATTAAAAGCAGAATTTTACGGAAGCGAATTATAAAAGTTACGTTATACGTGGGAGGAGAGAAATTTGAAATAAACGGACTGCTCGATACGGGCAACTCTCTTTGCGACAGTAAGACGGCGATGCCCGTTATCGTTATATCCAAAAAAATCGGCGAAAAACTTACCGTTTTACCCGAACGACAGATTGCGGTTAAAACTGTGGGCGGTACGTCCACGTTAAAACTTATATCGGCGGAAAAAATCGAGTTGCACAGCGGAAAAAAGGGAAGATGCGTAAAGAATTTTTTAGTCGCAGTTTCTAAAGAAAATTATCACGGTTATGACGTGGTTTTGCACAATTCTTTTTGTCAGGAGGCGTTATGAGTAAATTAAATTTTAAAACCAGATTAAAAAGACTTTTAAAGAAAGTCATCAACTTTTTTAATCTTAGCGACGTAGATTTTGAAACTATGTACATAAGCAACGGCGAAGCGTTGCCGTCACCGCTGGACTCTGAAGAAGAGAGCGAAGCAATAGCAAAATTTATGAACGGCGACGACGAAGCAAGAAGCTTGTTGATTGAAAGAAATTTAAGACTTGTCGTTTACATAGCCAAAAGATTTGATAATACCGGCGTCGATATCGAAGATTTGATTTCGATTGGTACTATTGGCTTGATAAAGGCGGTTAACAGTTTTAACAGCGATAAGAACATAAAACTTGCGACCTATGCGTCAAGATGTATTGAAAACGAAATACTCATGCATTTGAGAAAGACAAGCAAGTTAAAGAGCGAAGTTTCGCTTGACGAACCGCTAAATATTGATTGGGAAGGGAACACCTTATTGTTGTCCGACGTTCTCGGAACGGATACGGACGCAATTTATAACGACATCGAAGCGGGAAGTGAAAAAGAAATGCTTGCAAAAACGTTTGATAAATTGCCGTTGAGAGAAAGAGAAATAGTTGAAATGCGTTTCGGACTCGGCGGAAAAGAAGAAAAAACTCAAAAAGAAATCGCAGAAATGATGGGAATAAGTCAATCGTATATTTCACGACTTGAAAAAAAGATTGTTGCAAAACTTAAAAAAGAAATTTCAAAATTAGAGTAGGAATATTGAAATTAAAAACGTAATTAAATATAAATTTTTAAATATATGAATTAAATTTAAAATTTGCGTAAAAATAAAAATACAACCAAAAAATGTAATTTTTTGCTTAATAACAGTCTAAATCAATTTTTAAATGCAAATTTAGGTAACAAGCAAAAAACGATACGTTAAACTTTTGGAAATTTTTATACGATTAACTAATATAGTTATTGTAAGGTGGCGTTGATTAAATTAGAAATTAAGTTTAATCAAAATAGTTTTGTTCGGCAATAGCTTGCTTTGGGTATACATAGGAGAAATTTATGCACAAAGTTGAGATTTGCGGAATAGATACAAGCAGTTTGCCGAAATTGACGTCAAAAGAATGCGACGCTTTATTAAAAAAAATCGAGCAGGGCGATAAAGAAGCCAGAGAAGAATTTTTACACGCAAATATGCGTCTTGTTTTATCAATCGTTGGCAGATTTTCACGCTATAACGGAAACAGCGACGACTTATTTCAGGTAGGATACGTTGGACTTTTAAAAGCTCTCGAAAATTTTGATTATAGCTTAGGACTTAAGTTTTCAACTTATGCCGTACCGATGATAATCGGCGAAATTAAGCGTTATTTAAGAGACAGAACGTCAATTAAAGTATCAAGAAACATAAGAGATATTGCATATAACGCTTTGAAAGTAAAAGAAAAATTGCAGGAATCGATGCCGGACGGCGAACCGTCGTTATACGAAATAGCAGGTGAACTCGACGTTTCGCAAAGGGATATAGCTTGTGCGCTTGACGCGGTAAGCGAGCCGATATCTATTTTTGAATGTGTGGGAAACGGCGACGACAGCCTTATGGTTATCGACCAGGTAGCGGATACGAAATCGACTCCCGAAAGTTGGACGGAAAATATAGCTCTGTGCGACGCTTTAAAAAAGATTCCGTCACGCGAAAGACAAGTGCTGATTTTAAGATATTTTTACGGTAAAACGCAGACTGAAATTTCAAGCGCTACAGGCATATCGCAGGCGCAGGTTTCTAGATTGGAAAAAAATGCCATTGCAAAACTTAAAAACTTAATGATTTGATTTAAGGCACAAAATTATTAAAACGATAAACGTAGAATTTTTACAGAAATTGTATATTTTTGAAAGTTATAAACCGAGTTATCCACATAAGTGTGGAAAAATGTGGATAAAACCGTATATTTATGCGTTTATAAATTTTTTAATTAAAAATGTAAACGGTAAGTTTTGAATGTTCGTTTTAGTTGTTTAGTATTGCTCGTTTAGTTGTTTTGTACGTTGTTGTTTTGTGCGTAGGCGGTTTCTTGAGTATAATCATCGTCCGACGTATTCATAATCGAAGGACGATTGGCAAGCTCGACTAAAATTACGTCTTCGCCGACTTTTATTATGCAATTCCAGGGTATGCATACGCAGTCGTTATTGCTAAATTTAAAAAACGTTTTTTTGCCGGGCGCAACGAAATAATTTACTCTGCCTGTGCATGAAAACACGATATCGCATAAATGGCCGAGTTCTCGACCGTCGGAAACGTTTACTATTCGCTTGTTGCGTAATTCGCTGAATGAGTATTCTTTCATTTGCCCCCTTAAATATATATGACAATTTTATTCAAACAATGACAAAGAAAGAGTTATTTTTTATTAAAAAGTTTACAAAAAATATTCGATATAGTATAATCTTAAAGAGGTAAAACTATGAAGTGTATTTATTGTGGCTGTATGGAAAGTAGAGTTATCGATTCCAGACAAAGCGAAGACGGAACAACGATTCGTCGTCGTCGTGAATGTGAAAGTTGCGGCAAAAGATTTACTACTTACGAAACGGTCGAATATTCACCCGTTATGGTTGTAAAAAAGGACGGTAGCCGTCAGCAGTTCGATATAGACAAGGTGCGTCGCGGCATCATGAAAGCCATCGAAAAACGAGCGGTTTCTATGGCGGACGTCGATAAACTTGTTTCGGACGTGCAAAAAAGCGTTTTAAATTCTTTGGAACAAGAAGTTTCGAGCACGCATATCGGTGAATTGGTTATGGACGGATTAAAGAAAATCGATGAGGTTGCATACGTCAGATATGCTTCCGTTCACAGACAGTTTAAAGATATCAATTCTTTGTTAAACGAAATTGAAGAATTGGTAAAGCTTAAGGAAACGTTAAAAAAGTCAAAATAACGTTTTAATAAGCGATTTTGTTTTTGCTTTATCTTTTACTAAAGAACATATAACAAAAGAAATACGGCAAATACTTCGACTCTAAAAAAACAAAAGAGCAGAGTACGTTCGAAATTTATTACCTAAGAATTTAACAAATGATTGGTTTGATTAGCAAAAGCTCTAAGACGCCTAAAGAAAATCCATTTTTAATAACGGAAGCAAATAAAGCAAATAACGGAAGTTTGTTTAAAAACAAAAGTTAAATTTTAGATTTTAATTTGATTAGTAAAACACCGCCTATTTTAGGCGGTGTTTTACTATGGGAGATAAACAGGCAGTTGTTTAAATAATTTCGTGTAATAGCGTTAAAAATATATCTTTACTTTGTTAAGTTCGAAATCGTTAAACCTGTTCGTTTATTTTTTAAGATTGATTTTATTAACCTATTTGTTTACTTTTTTAGTTTAATATTCCTAAAAATATTTATTTGCATTAAAAATTCATTTGTTTAATATAATTGTTTTTATATTGATTTTGTCGCTAATATATCTAAAGATTTAAGCTTTCAATTTTTTATTGAGCTTTCGTATAAATATATTGAATACAGCTTTGTTTTTCGTATTGTTTTTTGATAATTTCGACTAATATTTTTGAACGTGCTAAAACGCATAATTTCAGAAAAAAAATCAGTCGAAATATAGCTCTTCTTTATCAATCTTTTCTCTGATTTTTTCCAATGCTTTTTTTTCGATTCTCGATACGTAACTGCGAGAAATATTTTCCTTTATTGCAACTTCTCTTTGCGTAAGCGCGTTTCCGTTTTCGATTCCGTATCTCATATTTATTATTTCATATTCTCTTTTATTCAAAACCGATTTAGTCAGCGTTTTCAACCTTTCCATCAGAATATTGCTTTCTACGTCGTTGATGACGGCGTCGCAGTCGGTAGATAGCAAATCGATAAGGTTTAATTCGTTGCCGTCGCGGTCGACGCCGACAGGTTCATAAAGCGATACGTTGCACTTATGTTTTTTATTGCTTCTAAAAGTCATCAGAATTTCATTTTCGATACATCTCGAAGCATAAGTTGCAAGCCCCGTTCCTTTGTCTATCTGGTAGCTGTTTATTGCTTTTATCAGCCCGATTGAACCGACGGAAATCAATTCGTCGGTATCGTTATAATTGCTGTATTTTTTGGCAATGTGCGCTACAAGTCTTAAATTGTGAGAAATAAGCAATTCTTTTGCGTTTTTATCTCCGTTTTTTGCTAAAATCAGATATTCACGCTCCTTTTCTTTTGATAACGGCTTCGGAAACGAATTTTTGTTGTCAACGTATGACGAAAAAACTAAGATATCTTTCAGCATTGAAAAGAAGCATTCTATCATATTTACCCCCTAAGCATTACAATATATGAGCCGTTTCGACATAAATTGACCAATCTAACCACAAATTGACAGAATATTTTTTTTGGGTGCGCAAATATAAGAGGTAAAAAATCTAACAATAAAACTATGAGACTAAGTAAAGGGAACAGATTATTTTCTGCCGCAATATTAGCTTTATTAGCCGTTATTCTTGTTTTCGGACTCAGCGTAAACGTTGCAAAAGCAGATTCAACGGATAAAGTAATGCTTGGAGGCATACCTATCGGTATCTCTGTTTCTACAGACGGTATTGTCGTTTTGGAGACGTCGGATGTCATAACAAATCAGGGAAAATTTAATCCTACGGGCGGACAGTTTCGACGGGGAGATATCATTACGGAAATTGACGGAGCAAGAATAAGGTCGTTGACCGAGCTTGTAAAAGCCGTAACCGAAAAGGAATGCACGATAAAAGCCGTCAGGAACGGTGAAGAGTTTACGGCAAAATGTAAGCCGGCTAAGGACGCTTTGAGCGGAGATTATAAATTAGGCATTTATATAAAGGAACACGTTAGCGGAATTGGCACGCTTACGTTTGTGACTGCAAACGGATATTACGGAGCTTTGGGACACAGAATAAACGATATGGAAAGCGGCTTATCTTTTGAGTTCCAAAAGGGAAATATTTACAGCGCTACCGTCAGCGGCTCGATAAAGGGACAAAAAGGAAAAGCAGGCGAGCTTATCGGACGATTTGCGAAATCCGAAACTATCGGAACGGTTGAAAAGAATACGCCGTATGGAATATACGGAAAAATCAACGGTTATAAAGGTAAATGGATTAACGTTGCAAATCAAAGCGAAATTAAGCAAGGAAAGGCGCAGATATATACGAACGTCGACGGCGAAAGCGATTATTACGATATTGAAATCGTAAAGGCTTTTAGTCAGAACAGCATGCAAGAAAAAAGCATGATAATAAAAGTTACGGACAATAGATTGACTGCCAAAACGGGCGGTATCGTTCAGGGAATGAGCGGAAGTCCTATAATTCAGAATAATAAAATCGTCGGCGCCGTTACGCACGTGTTTACAGGCGACCCTACAAAAGGTTACGGAATATATTACTCATGGATGGCTGAAAATTCCAAAAAATTCTATACGACCTTTAACGCTTTAAACGTTGCGTAATTATAGCGGATTTCAACGTGTTTAAAGCAGCTTTTCGGAAAAACTGAGGGGTGAAATTTTCATCCCTTAGTTATTATTAGCAAACATATTTATTTTTACGATATTAAAGCAAACGTAGAATACAAAATCAGACATCAAACGATAAAGAACAACAAAAGTTCTTTTTTTATTTTTATATGGCGGTTATAAAATTTAAACGTGGAAAAAACTGTTAAAGAATATTTATTGTCACTTGGATTTCTGCCGAACAAATGCGGCTATTATTATCTATACGACATAATAATCGACGGATTGAATGGAATAGAGTTGTTACCTTTAAAATTTGCGGCATATTTAAGGTTGGCGGAAAAATATAATAAAAGTGTGGAGTCTATCGAAAAGGACATTCAGAACGCAATAAGCAGCGCGTGGTTGGTTGGCGATATAAATAAGTTGTATGCGGAATTCGGAGAAACAATAGATATGAAAAAAGGCAAACCGAGTAACAAGCATTTTATATTGACGGCAATAGAGTCGTGTAGGGCGGTATGAGAGCAAAAATAAGTGCAAACAGATTTGAAGAATTCGGATTCGAAGCCAGAAGATTTCTTTCTCAAGGCAAGAAAAAGATTCTGTTTATTTGTGCCGTTTTTTTGATAGGCGTTATCGTCGGCATCGTTATCGGAGCTACGACGGGAGTAAAAAGTTTTTGCGGAGAGTTTAACTATGGCAGCGGAAAACTGTTTTTAAGAGTTTTGCTCGTATTGTCGATAGCGTATTTTTTTATTTTGTTTTCATCGGTAAATTTTATATTCATTGTACTTGCCAACGTATCGATATGTTTAATCGGCGGATATTTGGGAAGATGTATCTGCATACTTTCGGTTTACGGCGGCTTTATCGGAATTTTGAATATAATTTTAATATATATTCCTGTTTTTATCGGCAGTTTTATTTTTATGATGATAGGCTACGTTTATGCGATTTCAAATTTTCCTTTAATCGGTTGTCGCGTATGGAAATTGATAAAACCGATATTGTGTTCCGTAGGTCTTATGTTTTTATTGAATCTTTTGTACAATGCGGCTATGATTTTTATTTTGGGATTGATATTGGACGTAATTGTGATATAATAAACGTATGAGAGCATTTATTCTTGTTATTGACAGTTTTGGTATAGGTAAAGCGAAAGACGCCTATCTTTACGGCGACGAAGGTTCTGATACTTATAAAAGTATTTCAGAAGGTATTTCTATTCCTAATCTTATTAAATT
>JBJETY010000044.1:0-7664 GCA_051883555.1 Christensenellales bacterium
CTATAACGAACGCTAATCAGGTTGAGCGTGCAATTAAGCTGTCGGGCTCTTTTATGCCGCAAAGATTTAAAAGCCTTGTAGATAAATTCGGGGCGGATCCGGCGGCTATGAAACAAGCGGGTATTGCTTATGCAACCGACCAGATTATTGATTTGTATGCCAACGGCATAAAAAACGTACACGTATATTCGATGAACAAACCTGACGTGGCGGCGAAAATAAAAAGCAACCTTTCGGATATTCTCGGAAAGTAGTCGTTACGCTCTAGGAAAATAGCCGTTACGCTTTTAAGTCGAAATATGACTTGAATTGCAGAAATCGAGCGTAAAGGCAAGCGTGCTATAAATTTTAAAAGGTAAAACATAAATTGATGAATTTCACGGTTTTGACAAAAAAATACGTTGAGCCGCCGTTTGACGAAAGGGAAATACTTCGCTATGCCGGATGTAAATCTACGGACGGTGCGACGGCTAATTTGCTTAGGAGCTGCAAGGAAGAGCTTAAAGGCAAATTGTCTTACAGCGTTTGTTACGCCGTTTTCCCGCTTTCTGTGTCAGGCGACGTATGCGATTTTAAAGCGTTTAAAACTAAATCGCAAAATCTGGCTGACGTTTTGTCCGATTGCAATGAAGCCGTTGTGTTTGCGTCTACCGTGGGAGTGGAAATAGACAGATTGATTGCAAAATATACGGTTATATCGCCGTCGAGAGCGTTGATTTTTCAAGCAATAGGCGCAGAGCGTATAGAGTCTCTTTGCGACGCGTTTTGCAACGACTTGTCAAAAACTTATAAGGTTGCAGACAGATTCAGCCCGGGTTACGGCGATTTGCCGCTCGATATGCAAAGAGATATTTTCGGCGTACTGAATTGCGAGAAGAAAATAGGTCTTTTTTTAAACGATAGCTTGCTTATGTCGCCTTCAAAGTCGGTTACCGCTATCGTAGGAATTTCAGGCGAAAAAGACAAGCAAGCAGTAGCTATGGGCGGTGGAGAGAACGAGCGTGCTCTATCAGCCGACAAAAGCGTCAGTTGTCTTAGTTGCGCTCATACGGCAGATATTAAGATAAAGGGAAATAAATGCAGAGCATGTAAAAACGAATCGTGCGTTTTCAGGAGAGACGAATGAATTTTAGAGATTATTTAAAAAATAATATAGTTTATTTTGACGGCGGCATGGGGACGTTGCTTCAAAAAGAAGGTCTTAAACTGGGAGAATTTCCCGAACTTTGGAATATATCACATCCGTCCGTTATAACCGAAATTCATAAAAAATATTTCGACGCAGGCAGTAACGTCGTTTGTACGAACACTTTCGGAGCAAACCCTTTAAAATTTTCCGACAGCGAGCTTGACGAGATAATAAGAGCTGCCTTTGCAAATGCCGAAAAGGCGAGAGAAGAGTCTTCGCCCGGTAAAGAGAAATTTATCGCTTTAGATATGGGACCTTTGGGCAAAATGTTAAAGCCGCTCGGCGACCTCGATTTCGAGGATGCGGTTTCGGCATTCGCTAAAGTCGTCAGGTACGGTGTTAAATACGGAGCGGATCTCGTTTTAATCGAAACGATGAACGACAGCTATGAAACGAAGGCTGCATTGCTTGCCGTCAAAGAAAACAGCAACTTGCCGGTCGTCGTATCGAATGCATACGGAGAAGACGGAAAACTTATGACGGGCGCTTCGCCTGCCGCTATGGTGGCTATGATCGAAGGAATGGGCGCGGACGCATTGGGCGCAAATTGTTCGCTCGGTCCTAAGCAGTTGCAGAGCGTTGCAGTCGAATTGTTGAAATACGCTTCGATTCCCGTTATCGTCAAACCGAACGCAGGTTTGCCTAAGTCCGTTGACGGCAAAACGGTATACGACGTCGGACCTTGTGAATTTGCAAAGGACCTTTCATTGCTTATCGAAAAAGGGGTACGCATTGCAGGCGGTTGTTGCGGCACAAACCCTGAATATATAAAAGAACTTTGCAAAGTATCCGAGGGAACAGCCCCGATTGAAATACAAAAAAAGGGAATTACCGTCGTATCGTCCTATACTCATGCGGTTGAATTCGGCGAACGTCCCGTGCTTATCGGTGAAAGGATAAATCCGACCGGTAAGAAACGTTTTAAGCAGGCGCTTTACGAAAACGATATTGCGTATATCTTATCCGAAGGCGTAACGCAGCAAGAAAAAGGCGCTCGGATTCTCGACGTAAACGTAGGATTGCCGGATATCGACGAAAGTGAGATGCTAAAAAAAGTCGTGACGGAATTGCAGGCGGTAAGCGATTTGCCGCTTCAAATCGATACGTCGAACGTAGGAGCAATGGAAGTGGCGCTCAGACGCTATAACGGAAAGGCTATGATAAATTCCGTCAACGGCAAAAAGGAAAGCATGGACGCGATTTTTCCTCTTGTAAAAAAATACGGCGGAGTTGTGGTTGCGCTAACTTTGGATGAAAACGGAATCCCTGCGACAAGCGAGGGAAGAGTAGAAATAGCGAAGAAAATTTTAAAGCGTGCCGAAGAGTTCGGCATAGATAAAAAAAATATCGTTTTCGACCCTTTGGCAATGACCGTAAGCGCGGACAACAAAGCGGCGCTCGTCACGCTTTCTGCCGTCGGAGAAATCAGACGTAAACTTAAATGTCACACGTCGCTCGGCGTATCTAACGTGTCTTTCGGTTTGCCTAACAGAGACGTCGTAAACGGAGTATTTTTTGCAATGGCGCTAGATAACGGACTTTCCGCTGCAATTATGAATCCGTATTCGGCAGAAATGATGAAAACTTATTATTCGTATATGGCACTTAAAGGTATGGATGAAAATTGCAGTGAATATTTATCCGCTGCGGATAGTTTTACGTCTAGTTGTCCGACTTTAACAAGCGTAAAAACAGAAATAAAGGATTTTTCTTCCGACCTTCAGAAAGCTATCGTAAAAGGCTTTAAGGACCGTGCCGCTTTAATTACGCAAGAACTTTTAAAAAGCACGTTGCCGATAGATATCGTAAACAACGAAATTATTCCTTCGCTCAATATCGTCGGTAAAGGATTTGAAGACAAAACCGTTTATCTTCCGCAACTGTTGATGAGTGCGGAAGCCGCAAAGTGCGCGTTTGAAGAAATCAAAAAGTCGATGTCCGTTAGCGATACTTCCGTGAAATGCAAATTCGTTATTGCTACGGTTCACGGAGATATTCACGATATAGGTAAGAATATCGTCAAATTGTTGCTTGAAAATTACGGCTTCGACGTAATCGATTTAGGAAAAGACGTGCCGTGTGAAAAAGTAGTGGAAGCGGTTAAGAAATCGCACGCACCGCTTGTCGGACTAAGCGCGCTTATGACGACGACCGTACCGTCTATGGAGAAAACGATAAAACTACTTCGAGCGGAAACGCCTTGGTGTAAAATCGTTGTCGGCGGCGCCGTGCTTACAAAAGAATATGCCGACAAAATAGGCGCCGATAAATACGCTAAAGACGCTATGGAAACGGTTCGTTATGCCGAAGCTGTCTTTAAAAAGGAGATAGAATGATTATTTCTACAAGGGGAAGATATGCTTTGAGAGTTATGATTGACCTTGCCGAAAACGGAAACGGTCAATATATAGCTATGAAAAAGATTGCCGAAAGGCAGGGTATTTCTTTAAAGTACTTAGAGCGTATTTTACCCGTTCTGACTCAAAACGGAATAGTCGAAGGCGTGCACGGAAAAGGCGGTGGATACAGATTGACCAAAAAACCCGACGAATATAAAGTCGGCGATATTTTACGCCTTACCGAAGGAAGTTTAGTGCCGGTCAGTTGTCTCGAAGAAGGCGCGCCGCCTTGTAAAAGAGCCGACGAGTGCAGAACTCTTCCTATGTGGAAGGGCTTGAATAAGTTGGTAAACGATTATCTCGACAACGTCCGTTTGTCCGATTTATTGAAAAAGTAGTCGATAAAAGATATTTAGCGTTTTTAAACAGATATCGAATTCATAATTGGCTTTCAAAGCTCTGTCAAAGTTGCAACCTATTAGGTTGCAACTTTACTATGCATAGCCAGAGAGTTATGCTTTGACTAATAACGGTATTGCTCTTTTTGACGTCGCGCTATTTAGTATTAAGCGGCTTATTTAGTAATAAGCAGCTTTTTTTGTTTCGTCTACTTTATCGCAACGAGCTCGATATAGCCGCGGTCGCCGCGTGGTTCTAATTGAATTCTCGGATTATCGTTATCCCATTTAAAGCCGATAGTTTCAGGGTCGAATTTTTTTATTGCTTCCCAAACGCAGGCAATCGCGCTTTCATAATCTTCTTCCTCGAATTTTTCACCTTGAAATTTCAGATATTTGCAAGGCGGAAGTTCGATAATATCAAAGCCGTCCGGTATAATTCCGTCATAGTCGACAGCGACTTCAACGCCTTGTACGTATTTCGACGTATTAGGTTTTATGAGTTTATCGGGAAGCCAAAGACTTACCGGTTCGTTTGAAATCGACGACATACTGACTAGCAATCCCCAAACGTCGCAGCCGACTTCTTCACAATAATCTAAATAATTGTCAGCCTTAATGCCCGGTTTAAACAAAACTTTTCTTGCCGGTTTTTCTACTACCTGAATAAATACGTTTTTCAAATTTTCCATGTTTAACTCCTTTTTAATTTTAGTATATTTTATATCGTAGGGAGTAAACAAATATAAAGGAACGGGATTGTTTGCATATTCGTGCGGATTGCAACCGAATTCTCGATAAAATGCACGCTGGTAGCCGTCTACGCTGTTAAATCCGAATTCGAAAGCCACGCTTGTTATCGTTGTCTTTTCATCCCGCAATTTTAGCGCAGAATTTGAAAGCCTGAATTTGCGAATGTAATTAGCGGGGGATATGTTAAGAATGTCCGTAAACAATCTGTATGAATGCCAAGGCGAATACAATGAAACTTTTGATAAATCGGCAAGCGTAATTTTGTCCGTTAAATGCTCGGCTATGTAGTTTTGCATTCTGTGTACTGCTTCAATCTGTTCGTTCATATTTCACTCCTACGCCAATATTATATCTTGTCGGATTTCTGATTTCTCGACTTTTTTTGTCTTCCTTCCGTCGGAAACTTTTAATCGTTTCAATCGCATTTAGTATTCAAAGAACAATTTTGCAAAAAATAATACGAACGCTATTTTGTCCGTATTATTTTTAATCGGCTATTAAAATTTAAAGATAAATTTTTATTTTGCCCTTTTAAACTTTTCAGTCGCTACGGCATTTTTCTATCCCGACGTTTCGGATGTAAATCCGAGATTTAAATTTACGAATTATCGGATATAAGTTTATGCCGTAATTTTAAAGAAATTCTCAGCCTTTGATTTTTCTATACATCTCGGCAAGTTCTTTTCTGTCCATAAGTTTCGGGACAGGGTAAAGCGGATTGCCTTCGGCGTTTGCGTGCTTTGACATAATGAGAATATCTTCTTCCTTGATTTCAGGGAAATGTTCAGGGATATTCATATCCTTGTTCATTTGTTTTATTGCTTCGATGAATTTCTTTGCTTTTTCTTCGCGCGATTCGCCTTGAATTCCTACTGCGTCTGCAAGTTTTGCAAGAGGCTTATATGCCTTTTTGCCGTATTCATCGAGGAAATAAGGAAGGATAACTGCGTTTGCAAGTCCGTGAGCGATATGATATTGAGCGCCGAGACTGTGAGCTACTGCGTGTACGTAACCTACGTATGCTCTTGTAAACGCGATGCCTGCATAGTAAGCTGCATGTTGCATGTTGCTTCTTGCTTCGATATTCGAACCGTCCTTGTATGCCGTTTCGAGATTTTCGAAAATAAGTTTTGTGGCTTTGATTGCCATTTCTTTTGTTTCTTTGGTGTTGCTATGACCGATAAATGCTTCGACGGCGTGAGTCAATGCGTCCAAACCTGTCGTTGAAGTGATATGCGGCGGAAGTTTGACGGTAATTTGCGGGTCGAGCACTGCGTATTTAGGAATAAGCACAGGGTCGTTGATAGGATACTTTTCCGCTCTTTCAGGGTCGGAGATGACGGCTGCAAGCGTTGTTTCCGAACCGGTACCGGCCGTAGTAGGAACAGCGAAAACAGGCGGCGTAGTCTTGCCGACTTTAAGTATGCCTTTCATTTTTCTGACAGGTTTTTTAGGTCTTGCAACTCTTGCCGCAACGCCCTTTGCACAGTCCATAGAAGAACCGCCGCCGAACGCTATGATAGCTTCGCATTTATTTTCGTTATAAATTTTGAGAGCGTCTTCGATGTTGCCGATTGTCGGGTTAGGTACGGTGTCGTCGTATACCATACATTCTACTCCTGCCGTTTCGAGACCGGCGAGAAGTCCGTCAATAAGACCGAGACCGCGTATGCCTTTATCGGTAACAAGAAGCACTTTTTTGATATTTTTTCCTTTTATAAATTCAGGAAGCTTTTCAAGACCGCCTTGAATAAGCTCCGGTTTACGCCAAGGCATAAAACGAATAGCGACTCTGAAAATGCTTTGATACAATCTGCAATATGCTTTTTTAATACAATTCATACAATCCTCCGAAATACGATTTGCTACAATATTTATAATAAAAATTTTAACGCTAAAAGGAAAAATTGTAAACTAATTTAAAAATTAAATTGTAAATTAAATTGTAAATTTGAATGTAAATTTGAAAGGTAAAACTGCAATCATACGTTCAGGAAGGAAAGGATATTACGATATCTTTTTTACGCAAGCAATTTTTTCGATATCATACGGAAACTTTCGGGTCGCAAGCCGTGTTTTATAGCTATAACGATTTTTATGCAAAAACGATAAAAGCGTTTTTGTCAATCGCATAAATAAACGCTTATTCAAGCAATTTTTACAAAGGTTGCTAAATTCTGCCGTCGGGTATAGCGTATACTGCTTTTCGGAGGGCGTATGAGAAAAATTGTTGTAACATCGGGCAAGGGCGGAGTCGGAAAAACTACTGTCGTTGCGTCGCTCGGAAGGGCTCTGAGCGATTTGGGACAGAACGTGGTTTTGGTAGACGCCGACGTCGGACTTAACAATCTTGACGTTTGTCTCGCACTTGAAAACAAGGTGGTTTACGACATAGTTGACGTGATATCGGGTCGATGTCGTGTTTCTCAGGCGCTCATCGAGGATTTGGAAAGCGGACTTTACGTTTTACCGTCCGCGTCAGACAATCCTATGGTGACTGCCCAGACCTTTCGGAACGTAATCGATTCGTTGGTCGGTTTCGATTACGTATTGATAGACTGCCCTGCGGGTATTGAAAACGGCTTTCACAGGGCGGTGTCCTCCGCAAGAGAAGCGATAGTAGTAACTACGCCTGCCGTTTCGGCGATACGAGACGCAGATAAAGTCATATCTCTTCTTTCAGGTTATCAATTAGACGGTATATCGGTTGTAGTAAACAGAGTACGGGGAGAAATGGTGTCTAGGGGTGAGATGATGAGTCCTGCCGATATAACGAGACTTTTACGAAGCGAACCGATAGGAATCGTACCCGACGACGACCTTATAACTTTATATTCGCAGGTCGGCAAAGTCCCCGAATACGCTTCGAGCGACAAAGCGTTTAAATATATGGCGGAAAACGTGCATTACGGCACGAGAAAATTTTATGAATATAACAAATGGAATTTCTGGTCGAGATTAAAAAGGAGGGCAAGATGAATAATG
>JBJETY010000045.1:0-45891 GCA_051883555.1 Christensenellales bacterium
CTTAATCTCGTTTAAAAAACGAGTGCAAAAGTTATTAAATTTAATAATTTTGCATGATATCCAATTTTATTTTTTTCTTATGTGCCGTACGTGGTAAGCTAAGTAATGTTAAAAGCACACTATACCTATTCTATAATGTTTTTTGTCCATATGCAAGAAAAAAATTAATTTTATATATAAATTTGTGCTATTATTATGTGCCTTGCAGTCCGTATAAATCATAAAGCGGCAATCAGCAGTCAAGAAGACGGTGCATGGTTATTTTTATTTAAAATGTCAATGGATAAACGTCGAAATATAAAAGCAAATATAAACGAAATTTCGGTCGGGTAGCTAAGGCGGCATATCGGGCGTGCATTTTTGCTCAAAAAATCAGTGGGTGTACTTTTTTTGCCCAAAAATCAGTTTACAAAAATCAGTTGACAATATTTTATAGCTTTGTTATAATTCAATAGCTTGATTGAATCGGTTTATTTTTTGTACAACGAGCGGCAAATTTTATATGGGCATGAGCTATCGAACGGAAATAAATAGTTATTGAACGGAAATAAATTGATTTGAATTGATTGTAAAATTTACGGTTGATTATATCGAGTTTTATACAATTTAATAGTTGGAGGAATATCGAAGCGGTCATAACGAGGCGGTCTTGAAAACCGTTTGCCTTCACGGGCACGGGGGTTCGAATCCCTCTTCCTCCGCCAAGCGGTACTCAACCGAACCCGTAAAAGGGTTTAGTTGAGTGCTTTTTTTATACTTTAAATGAGTGCTTTTATATGCTATACGCTTTTCGCTTGATTTTTGCACGATACTCCGGTGCTTTCGATTTGAACGTGTGAGTATCAACGACATAACTCTTTTCATACTTATGAAAACAAAAGTCCATGATTTTCATCATCGGGACTTTTCTTGTCTAAATCAAGCACTTGCCAAAGTGCCGTTTGGTAGCTTTTGTTATCATTTTTTTTTGGCTTATGTTCGGATAATATCGGAATTTTTTTTGTTGTTCTAATGTAAAAAGTCTTGATTCTTCATCGCAAAAAGAGTATGGTATTATCAACGCAATGCAATAATGAGCAGCTCATCTTAATGAAATAAAATCACGAATTTTATCTGCAAAAGTGACGCTGATTTTGTTGCTACTGAATTTACAAAAATAGTAAATAAAAGGAATAGCAAACGCTGTTTCGTTTTGAAACAGACGGAAAAATAAGAAGAGTATTGCGAGAAGTTTACGACAAGCCGGGATATAACGATTTTTGAAGGAATAGCGCATATTCTTGACAATGTTGCGCATACCGTTGCTCGTAATTATGGTTGTACGATTGTCGTTCGTTTTTGTCATAGCTCTAACAATATATACAGCAACAGTTTCATATCCGTTTTTTAGCATATTCCTTACAAAACACGAAGTTGACTTTCAATACTTTGTTCAGTTTGACTATTACTAGAATATTTGCATAAATAGCTTTATTGAATCAATGATAAAACCTATGGAGTAAAAAATGAACGATGATATAGAGTTCTCAAAAAAGATTTTAGAATTAATAGAACAAGACAAAATTGATGAAGCTAAAAAAAGAATGTTCAACCGCATTCCAGATTTTTTGTATAAGTTTTTCTCTTTAGGGCATGGTTTTGACAAGAGTTTGATGACTAATCTGCAAGAAAATAAAATATATTTTAATGCCGCCCATAAAATGAAGGACAAAACAGAATATAAGAATATTAAAAAATGTCCAAAGGACGAAAGCACAAAAGAAATAGTCGATAATATGGACAGAGAACAAATAAGAGACCATCTTTTTACTTGTTTTACTTATGACGAAAATTGTATCAATAATGAATACATGTGGCAAACATATGCAAATGGTGCACAAGGTTTTCTTTGCAAATTTAGTGTTATTGATAAAACCAAGTTTTATCCTGTATTATATTCAAATGAAGAGCCATTTATGAAACAAGCAACAAGTATATATGGTGATGAGAATGAAAAACTTTTTGAGAAAAATAGATTTTTATTTTATGTAATAAACCTCATATTAAAAAAAGAAGAATATAGTGTTGAAAAAGAAATAAGATTATTTTATCATTATGATTTTAATTTATGTTGTTGCAGCAATAAATATGTGTCAGTAAAAGATAAACTCGAATTAATAGAGATTTATTTAGGCGCAAATTGTTCATTTAAAAATAAAGGATTAATCAATAAGTCTTTTAGTGCAATTAATATTATAGGCAAATAAATTTATGCAGGGCTTAGCCCTTGCTTTTTCATAATAAAAATGGCATAGTATTCAAATATTTGAAAGGTTAAGGAATATAAATTATATGCTTTGTGAAATATGCAATTATACATACATGAGAGAATTCGCTGTGTGGCGCAAAATACATATCCAAATATAGGAAAAGAATGGCGACTAATTACGTAAACTGATTGCTTAGTAAAATATAAAGGATAAGAAATTTAAATACTTCTTTGAAATTAAATGAAGTGCATTTGTATAAAACTAAGCGAATGAAGATATAAAAACGGACTTTTTTAAAGTCCGTTTTTTGCTGCGAGTGATTGGAGATTTGAATAGAAAAAGAGTGTTCGTAAATTTGTTACGAACACTTTGACCGGTGTACTTGCTGAGGCCCCAACTGAACACTCTTTATAGAGTTATATCGTTGATACGTATACGTTCAAATCGAAAGCAAGGGAGCATGTTAATATCACTTTAAAAGTATAAAAAAAGTACTCAACTAAACCTTTTTACGGGTTCGGTTGAGTACCTTTGGTGCGGATGAAGGGATTCGAACCCCCACGGTCTCCCACTAGAACCTAAATCTAGCGTGTCTGCCAGTTTCACCACATCCGCATAATTGAAAATAAAATAATTTAATTGTATTTTGACGTATAATTGGGTTTTGACGTAACGCAACGGGGAGCACGTATAATATGAAACGGTTTTACAATTTGCGGTTTTCGTTTAAGCGGAAGGCGTAAGCCGTATAAAAGTTATTGCGTTATTTGCGTTTTTTTGAAACGTTTTTTCGTCGTTTTATATTGATTTTGTATAATCCGTTTTATCTAAGCGTCGGGCAAGAATAAACGGAATTGAAAAGACTTGTTTGTTTTAAACGGTTTTGCGTAAGCAGAGTAGCTTAGCAACAAGCCTTTTTCAAAAACGTAGGACGGCATTAATGCCGTCCTACAACTTTGGTGACTCATTGGAGACTCGAACTCCAGACACCCGCATTAAAAGTGCGATGCTCTACCGACTGAGCTAATGAGTCAATTTGACATTAACTATTAAGATTTCACCAGATAGCTAATGTTTGATTTATCGATTGCTAAGCAATCTTTGGCAGGGGTAGCTGGATTCGAACCAACGACATATGCCAGAATCAAAATCTGGTGCCTTGAGCCACTTGGCAATACCCCTATAGATTATAAATTGGGGTGAGTAGTGGGATTCGAACCCACGACCTTCAGGGCCACAACCTGACGCGCTGACCAACTGTGCTATACCCACCATCTGGCGAGCCTGAAGGGATTTGAACCCCCGACACACGGCTTAGAAGGCCGTTGCTCTATCCAACTGAGCTACAGGCTCAACTTTTATGGAGCGGGTGATGGGAATCGGACCCACGCGACCAGCTTGGAAGGCTGGGATTCTACCATTGAACTACACCCGCATATTCAGATTAACGCTTAAAGATAGTACCATAAACAAAAAAATAAGTCAACGATTTTTAAGCGATTTTAACGAATTTAGTTATAATATTTTTTTTATCTATCACAACGTAACAATACGAGCTCTCTCCCATAAAGGAATGGGATAAACTCCCCGGATTGATTAAAGTTATTCCGTCGTAGGTCGTTTCATCGGCAATATGAGTGTGACCGTAAAAAACGAGATTCGCATTTATTTCCTTTGCGCGGTATTCAAGATTTAAAAGGCTCGACTTCACCGAGTAGCGGTGACCGTGCGTTATGAAAATTTTTACGTCTTCTACGTCAAGTTCGATTTCATCGGGAGATGATATGCCGTCGCAGTTTCCGCGCACCGCATAAAAATTCGGTTTGTCTAAATAGTCGGTTAGGGATGAAAGACCGTCGCCGCAGAATATTATTACGTCGGCTTCATTCAGAATTTGTTTGAAAGATTCGCTGAGCGGAGTATTGTGCGAATCGGAAAAGACTACGATTTTTTTCATAATTGTTTTAGAAGGGCATTTATAGCCTTTGCGCGATGACTTACTTTATTTTTGACGTCGGCGTCTGCTTCGGCAAAAGTTACGCCTAGTTCGTCGCTTAGAAAAAGAGGGTCGTATCCGAAACCGTTTTCGCCGCGAGGAGATTCCAAAAGTTTTCCGTAAGTTCTTCCTTCCGCCGTGACGGTCTTGCCGTCCGGATAATAAAGAACCAAAGACGAGATGAAATATGCGTTACGGTTTTCGACGCCTTGCATATCTTTTACGATTTTTAAATTATTCTGTTTCCAGTCGCATTCTTCTCCCGCATATCTGGCAGAAAAAATTCCCGGAGCACCGCCTAACGCTTCTACGCAAAGTCCGCTATCGTCTCCCAAAGCGGGCATATCGGCTATTTCGGCTATGGTTTTAGCTTTAATTAAAGCGTTTTCCTGAAACGTTTCGCCCGTTTCCTCGATTTCGATATCGATATTTTTTTCGGCAAGTCCGTAAATATTATCGAACTTATCTTTCAAAATTTCACGGAATTCTTTAAGTTTTCCTTTGTTGTTGGTAGCGATAATTAAATCCATAATTCCTATTTGCCAACCTTTGTATTATTTTTAATAAACGAATTGTACCAATTGCACTATTTGATAAATCATTAAACCATATTGATTGTTTTAATAGCTACGTTTTCTGAATAAACCGTATTAAACATTTTACCATAAATTTTTTATGACGTATAAATTTAAAATTGAACGATATTAAAACGATTTTATTGCAGTGGCTTTGCGTTTATATAAGTTTGCGTTTTTATGCTTGAACGTACGCTATATCGACAAACACAGTTTAAACTTTTATCGGCTAACTTTCAAGCGTTTGGCAAACTTTCTTTTAGGAAATTCGCATAGCGATATAATTGCATTTGTAAACGGATACAATACGATTACGCTGACAAGGTTAAATATCGTATGCATCATGCTTAATGCGATTTGCGGCGTTTTGAATGCCCTGCTAAGAACCGTGCCGAACGACAATCCGAAAATTTTCAGTACGTTTGAAATTATCATAAATATCAGAACGCCCAAAAGATTAAAAAGCATATTGAAACGACTGCTTATTTTTGCCGTTTCGTTTGTGCCTACGCCTGCTATGAGCGCCACGGTACAGCTGCCAATATTGCTTCCGAAAGTGAGCATAATTGCCTGGTCGAGAGTCAATATGCCGAGCGGCAGCATTGTGATTATAACGCCCGTAAGTCCGCTTGAACTTTGCATAATTGCGGTGAGAGCAAGTCCTATTAAAATAAGGAAAAAATCGTTTTTTATCGTGGCGATAAAATCGATAAATTTTTGATTTTGCGCTAAGAAGGACATTGAATCGCTTATCATGTGAAGCCCGATAAAAATCATTCCGAAACCTGCAAGCATAAAGCCTATTTTTTTTGTAGAGTCTTTTTTTGCTATAACGGAAATAATCGCACCTACAAAGCTGAGACATCCGAGTATCAATTCGAATCTGACGTCTCCCGCCGTTAAAGTACTTAACGCAAGCAGTTGTGCGGTAACGGTAGTGCCGACGTTTGCGCCCATGACTATTGCAGCAGATTGCGTAAGAGATAAAATTCCGGAATCGACAAGGCATACGCTTATTGCCGTCACGGCACCGGAGCTCTGACATATGGCGGCAACCGCAGTTCCTATGAGTAGGCAACTGAATTTTCCGCATTTCGGATTTTTAAAAACTTTGTTTAATCTATCGTTTAAAAAAGAGTTTTGATCGCCGCTGAATAATTTCAACCCGATTATAAACGTTCCGATACCGCATAAAAACAAAAACGTCGCATTTATCATGAATACAAAATATGTTTTAACTTAAGTATTTATTCGTTGTTGTTTACGTAATTTTTTATGTATGTATTTTTTATTTGCGTATTCAGCGTTTACTTCGTTTACATATTTAGGTTTTTATTGATAAATTTATATATTCAAGTTTATACATATTATAGTTATATATTATGGTTTATAAATTTCAGGTTTAACTTGTTTTCTTATTTAGCGTTTCCTATATTTAAAAACGTTTTAAAAAATCTTCTCGTTGCGTTTTAAGCAAATCATATAAAAATTTCTTTTAAAATAATAAAAACTTGTTGCAAAATTAAGGAAAAAAAACAGCAGATATCGTAATTTTAAACGGGAAGGTATACGCAGGAAAAACAATGGCAAAAGGTTTTGATAATAATTGGCTGGATGAATTAAAATATAAAAACGATATTGTGGAAGTTATATCGCGTTACATACCGTTGCAGAAGAAAGGCAGTAAATATTTTGGTTGCTGTCCGTTTCATCACGAGAAAACGGCTTCTTTTTGTGTAAATTCCGGCGAACAGTTTTATCATTGTTTCGGTTGCGGCGAGTCGGGCGACGTAATCAAATTTATTAAAGAAATTGAAAGCGTTGATTTTATGGATGCTTGCAAAATTCTCGCCGAAAGGGTGGGAATGATTTTGCCTGATTTTCAGGGAGACGCAAATTATCAGAGAGATAAGAACGAAAAAGAGCGTTTGACGTCGCTTATGCGCGAAGCGGCGATATATTATTATACGGTTTTATGTCATCAAAGCCGCGGTAAGGCTGCAAGAGATTATCTTGCTTTAAGAGGCATAGATGAAAGTCACGTCAAATTTTACGGTTTAGGTTTGTCCGACAGCGACCGCGGCGTAATTTTATATTTGAAGCAGAAAGGATATTCTGAAAAAGAAATGCGCGATTGCGGATTAATCGAGGGCGAAAGAAATCCGTACGACGCATTCAGAAACAGAATAATCGTACCGATTTTTAATTCTTTAGGTAAAGTCGTCGCGTTCGGCGGAAGAATTTATAAGGGCGAAGAAGCCCGTGCAAAATACAAAAACAGCACGAACACGAAAATATTCGATAAAGGTAGGACTGTCTACGGAGCGAATTTCGTAAAAAATTATAAACAGAAAAACGCTTTAAACGAAATTATACTTGTCGAAGGATATATGGACGTCATCGCGTTAGGCACGCACGGCATAACGAATGCCGTGGCAGGTATGGGCACCGCTCTGACGGAAGGACAGGCAAGAGAAATTTTAAGGCTCAGTAAAAACGTATACGTCTGTTACGACGGCGACGCCGCAGGAAGGAAAGCGGCTTTGCGAAACGTCGACGTGTTGCTAAAACAAGGGGCGGAAGTCAACGTCGTGACTTTGCCTGACGGATACGACCCTGACGACATGATGCGTAAAGAGGGAGAGAAAGCTTTTCAGAAACTTTTGGACGAATCGCTTTTTGCAATCGACTATAAACTTAAAATTATCGAAGAAGAAACGGATTTGCGTTCGCATAACGGCAAAGCTAAATATATGCAGAGCGCAGTAGGAGTGTTAAATCAGATTTCTGACGCTTCTCAAAGGGCGGTATATATCGACGTCGTTTCCAAAAAAACGGGTATATCGTCTAACGAAATCGAAAAGCAGATAAACAAGGCGGCGGAAGAAAAGCCGTCTATACAGGTTATCAGTTCCGCATTGAAGGCGGACAGCGTTCAGTTAAAGGCGGCAAGGTTTGTGCTCAATGCGATTGTTATGAACAAAGCGTATGCGCGACTTGGCGACTTGTCAAGAGATTGGTTGCCTGACGTCACTCACATTGAGATTTACGATTATTTAAAGATTAAAAACGAATTGGGCGAAAAGGTGACGGCGGGCTCGCTTTACGGAAATATCGCCGAAACGGACGAATTAAACGAAGTAATAAACAATTATGAAGAAATAAACGGTCTCGGACTCGAAGAAAAATATTACGGCGATTGTCTTATTAAACTTGCAAACGCATATTTAACCGAGCAGATTGCCAATCTTACGAAAGAGTTCGAAGACGAAACCGAAAAGAATAAAAAAACCGAATTGCTTGCAGGATTATCGGAAATGCAAAGAAAATTAAGGTCGCAGAATTTAGCGGATAAATATTAGGAGAAGAGCAAATGGAAAGAGAGCAATTGTTGCAAATGGAAATTGAAAAAATCGTTGCGCTTGGTAAAGCGAACGGTTCGATTACCGAAGACGAGGTAATGTCGAAACTCGAACATTTAAAAGCCACGCCTGAAGACATGGAAGTGGTATTTAACGCTTTAAACGAACAAGGCGTCGTCGTTAAAGAAATGCCGAAAAACGAAGAAATCGACAAGATTATGGAAGGCAGTTCCGACGACAGCGTAAAGATGTATCTTAAAGATATAGGAAAAGTCCCTCTTCTTACTCCGGAAAAGGAAGTTGAACTCGCAAAGCGTATGGAACAGGGCGACGAAGAAGCAAAGGCTATTTTGTCGGAAGCAAACCTGAGACTTGTCGTGTCGATTGCAAAACGTTACGTAGGACGCGGAATGCAGTTTCTTGACCTTATTCAGGAAGGCAATCTCGGTCTTATGAAAGCGGTAGAAAAATTCGATTATACGAAGGGCTTTAAATTTTCTACGTATGCGACGTGGTGGATAAGACAGGCGATAACCAGAGCTATAGCCGACCAGGCAAGAACGATTCGTATTCCTGTTCATATGGTGGAAACGATAAACAAACAGGTCAGAGCTACCCGTCAGCTTTTGCAGAAGCTCGGCAGAGAGCCGCTTCCGGAAGAAATTGCCGAATATCTCGGAACGAGCGTTGAAAGAGTAAGAGAGATACAAAAAATAGCACAGGACCCGGTTTCTCTCGAAACTCCTATCGGTGAAGAAGAAGACAGCCATTTAGGAGATTTTATCGAAGATAATACGGCGCAGTCTCCTGCGGACGTTGCGGAAAGCAATATGCTTAAAGAACAACTTATTCAGGTTCTTAATACGCTTACTCCTCGTGAAGAAAAGGTATTGCGTTTGCGTTACGGACTTGACGACAGCCACCCGAGAACGCTTGAAGAAGTAGGAAAAGAATTTAACGTAACTCGTGAAAGAATAAGACAAATCGAAGCAAAAGCGCTCAGAAAGTTGCGTCATCCTAACAGACTTAAAAGACTTAAAGATTTTGAATGATAAAGCTTAGCGACAGATTAAAAGAACTTGTCAAGCACGTCGACGGCGAAAGCGTTGCAGACGTCGGGTGCGACCACGGAAAAGTCGCGGTATATTGCGCATTGTCGGGGAAAAGGGCTATTGCGACGGATATCAGCGAGCAAAGTTTACATAAAGCCGAGCGACTCGCAAAACAATGTTCGGTTGCCGTAAAAACTATATTGTGCGACGGACTTGACAAGGTTGAAAGCAAAGAGGTCGACGTCGTTATTATCGCAGGAATGGGCGGTATTGAAATCGGAAAGATTTTAGCGGACGGAGCGAGATTAAACAAAACGTTTAAGAAATACGTTTTATCGCCTAACACCGACGCGAAAGTAGTGCGTGAGTTTTTGCAAGAAAAAAGAATAGGTATAAGCCGTGACTATATGATTGAGGACAAAAACAAATTTTATTCAATCATTGTAGCCGGCGACTGCGAATTCAGACAGCTTGACGATTTCGAATTGGAATTCGGAATGGAATATAAAACTTGTCCCACAAGTCTGAAATATTTAAAAAAAGAATATAGCCGTCTGAAATCGGTTTCCGAAAAACTTGAAGGAAACTCGAAAAACAGGTTTAATCTTTTGAGGGAAACAGATGAAATTGTACGAACTGAATGAATTGATATATTCCGTAGCTTTAAAGGAAACGCAAGCGGAGTATGACAATACGGGAATTATGGTCGGCGATCCCGAAGAGGAGGTAACCGGCGTTCTGACGACTCTTGACGCTACCGTGGCGGCGGTAAGGGAATGTAAGAAGAGAGGGTATAACGTGCTTTTGACGCATCATCCGCTTTTCTTTTCAGGCGTCAAAAACATTATGCCGACGGACAGAATCGGCAGCGTAGCGATAGAAGCCGTTAAAAACGATATAGCGATAGTATCTCATCATACGAATCTCGACGTTTCTCCCGTCGGACTTAACGCGTATTTTGCAAAAAAGCTTGAAGGCAAAAACGTTCGGATTGAAAACGAAGGCGCGATTTTCGATACGGACAAAACTCTTGAAGAATTGGCCAAAGAAGTTGCCGACAAATTTTCAACTACGGTAAGAGTAAGCGGAAAAGCGGACAAAAAAATTAAAAGAGCGTTCGTGATTACGGGGGCAGGCGGCAGAGACTACGGAGCTTTGCGGTTTGCAATGAAAAATGCCGACGTATTTATATCGGGGGAAATGAAACATAATTTCGCTTACGACTGCGGCGAGCTTGCCTTAATCGAAATATCTCATTATGCCGGCGAGAGAATTTGCGGCGAAGTGTTTAAAAATATCTTATCCGATACGTGTATAAAGATTGAACACTTCGACGAACCGCCTTATTATGAAATCGGTTGCAAAAATTGAATCGGAAAAGTTCAATTTTGCATGAATGCGGTCGGAATGATTTTCGACTTTAAAATATAACTACCCTTGGAGGTCAATATGAAATTTGATAGCATTTTACAATATCAGGAAGTGGATAAAAAACTTACGCTCATCGAGCAGGAATTTTTTAAAAACGAAATTTGCGTGTCTTTTATAGGTATGCAAAATAAACTCAAACAAGCCGCCGCTAAACTAGATAAGGTAACAAGCGCGGCCGCCGACATTGCTAAAAACGAAAAATCATACGTCGAACGTATTGAAAATATTAAAAGCGAACTTTCGGAACTTGAAAAGGTTATAGACGGAATTGAGGATATTAACGAGGCGGAGCATTACGTAAAAATGATTACGAATCTTGCCAAAGAACTTGAAAGCCTTGAAAAAGAACTTGCTAAAGACAAGACGAAAGCAAACGAGATAAATAAAGAATGGGCTGACACAATGAAAGCAGGACAGGAATGCACGAAGAGCATTAAAGCCGTCAAACAGCAATACGACGAATTATTCGCCAAGACTAAGGCGGACAGAGAAGTAGTCGAGAAAGAGCTTAAAAAAATCGAAAAGGATATTCCTGCCGAATTGTTAGACCACTATAAGGCATTGAAAAAAGCTAAAAAAATGCCTGCGTTTGTAGAGTACGTTCCGGGAAGTAAAATGTGTACGGGATGCCGTATGGAAATCAGTCAGGACGTCGCTTCGAAGTTGAAGAATCCCGGCGATATGGCAGAATGTTCCGATTGCGGAAGAATCTTGTTTATTAAAGATTAAACGGACTTGGATTTAGCCGACTTATCGTTGTTTAAGTCGGTTTGCAAAATTAAATGATATCAACTTTTAGCATTATCCGAACTGCCGACAAATGCGTGTGGCAGAACAAAATAATATCGGGGGATTTATGAAATACTGTTATAAAAATAAAAAGATAAGCAGTTTAAACTCTTTGTTACAAAAGGGCGCAGGTTTTTCAATCGATGAAAAAGGCACCGAAAAGGTTGTAAGCCTTAACGGCGTATGGGATTTTAAATTTTACGATTCCGTGACGGAATATTCGCCTGATACTAAATACGACAGCGAAATTAAAGTTCCGTCAAACTGGCAAATAGAAGGTTTCGGAATTCCCATTTACACGAACGTGCATTATCCTTATGCCATCGGTACAAATCCTTTAACTTTGCCGAAAATTAAAGATAAGATAAATCCGTGCGGAGTTTATCACAGGAAGTTTAACGTTGACAGTCTTGATGGAAACGTGGTTTTGAATTTTGCCGCAAACAGTTGCGCGGAAGTTTACGTCAACGATAAGTTTGTCGGTTACAGCGACGATACGTTCGATTATCAGCGTTACGATATTACGGACTTTTTGCAGATAGGCGAAAACGACCTTAAAATCATAGTCGTTCAGTATAGTATAGGCAGTTATCTCGAAGACCAGGATATGTGGCGTTTATCGGGAATATACCGCGACGTTCTCCTTGAATTCAATCCTAAAACGCAGATTGAAGATATTTACGTGAGAAGTGAAATCGACAATGCGTTTAAAGGCGCGATATTTAAATTGGATTGTGAAGTCTCCGCTTCAAGAACTGTTTTCGAAGGCGGAAAAATCAAATACGTTTTGGCGGACGCCGACGGTAAAACCGTTGCCGAAAACGTTGCGGACGTCATACGATTGGAAGACGGCGGAACGACTTACAAAGCCATGATGAGCAATCTCGAAGAGGTGAAGCTCTGGTCTACGGAAAATCCGTATTTATATAAGCTGACCGTGTCTCTTGTAGATAACGACGACCGTGTCGTAGATAAAAGAGTTCTCGATTTCGGATTCAGAAAGATTGAAATCGTCAAAAAAACGGCGGAACACGACCCGCACATTTTGCTTAACGGTAAGCCGCTTCTTATTCGCGGCGTTAACCGTCATGAATTTCATCCGTTTTACGGACACGCAGTGCCGTATGAACTTACGGAACAAGATTTAAAGCTTTGCCTTGAAAACAATATAGACAGCGTAAGAACGTGCCATTATCCTAATTCAAGAGGCTTTTACAAGCTTTGCGACAGAATGGGCATTATGGTTATGAGCGAGAATAATCTCGAAACGCACGGACTCGCACGCTTCGTTCCGAGAAGCAGTAAATTCTGGACTGAAAAATGCTGCGGACGAATGCAGAAAATGATTTATGCAAATCGTAATCATCCGTCCATACTTTTCTGGTCGCTCGGAAACGAATCGGGCAACGGCGGAGCGTTTGCCAAAATAAAAAAATCGGGGCAGGCGTTAGACAATACGAGACCTTTCCATTATGAATGCGACGCCCACGTCAAAGTCACCGATATAATGTCCGAAATGTACACCACCGAAGGCAGAATGGCGGAAATAGGACAGAATAAACTCCATAACCACTCAAGAGCGTTGTGGCATCTCACGGGATATACTTTGTTCCCTAATATGTATAAAGATAAGCCGTTTATACAATGCGAATACGCTCACGCAATGGGCAACAGTCTCGGCAATTTCGTAGACTATTGGAACGACTTTAAAAAATATGAAAGACTTTGCGGCGGTTATATATGGGACTTCGCCGACCAATCGATTGCCGCATCACGTGCCGACGGAAAAATCGAATGGCGTTACGGCGGCGATTTTAAGGATAAACCTAACGACGGCAATTTTGCATTCAACGGAATATTCAGGGCGGACAGAAGTCCTAATCCTTCCCTTTACGAAGTGAAGAAGTGCTATCAGAAAATTCAGTTTGCTTTGCTTGGCAATAAGATTGAAATCACAAACGAAATGTCGTTTACCGACGCGTCGAAGTACGGCTTGAGACTTTGTCTCGTCGAAAACGGGGTTATAGCGGCGACTAAAGAAATGCCTATGCCGACTATCGAACCGTTGAAATCGTCTTTAATAGAAAATCCTTTTAAAGCGGAAAAAGCGGATACAATGCTTAACTGCTATGCTTATCTTTTAAAGGATGACGGCGTTTTGAAAAAAGGACATATAATTGCCGAAGAGCAACTCGTTTTAACGCCTTATAAGGAGAAAGAGTTCAAACTCGATAAAAATCTTATATCGGGCGAGAAGGAATATTCTGTAGTCGGGGGCGGAATTAAGGTCGTAGCAAGCAAGAAAAACGGAGTTAAACTTATCGCCGACGAAATTGAAACCGCTGTTACTCCGAATTTCTGGCGCGCTCCTACCGATAACGATTTCGTGCCGCATATCGGAAATTTCCTTAAAAATTTTATCGGCGTGTATTATTATAAAAAAGCGCAGAATAAGATGAAACTCAAAAGCGTAAAGTCCGTCGACGGACAACTTATTTTGAAATATCATATGCCGCATATTACCGGATTTAAGGTTACGATATCAGGTTCGGAAGAGGGCGTACGCTTCGGACTTAAAGTACATAACCACGGTTTCGGACTTCCGAGATTCGGTTTCCGTTTTAAACTCGATAAGAGCTTCGACAACGTTAAATTTGTCGGCAGGGGCAAGGCGGAAAATTATTGCGACAGAAAGACGTCCCAATTTGTAGGAACGTATGAAGGCAAAGCGGAAGAGTTTATTCACGAATATTTGTATCCGCAGGAAAACGGAAATCATACGGACGTACGCAGTCTTGAACTTTCGGACGGAAAGAATAAACTTTCAGTGACGGCTTTGACTAAACCGTTTGAGTTTACTGCAAGTCCGTATAGCATTGAACAGCTTGAGAAGGCGAAACACCAGCACGAATTGGAACGCGAAGAAACTGTCGACGTTTGTATCGATGGCGGACAACGCGGCGTAGGCGGCGACGTACCGGCATTTGCGTGTACTTTGCATAAATATAAACTCAATCACGGTAAACACGCTTTTGATTTTATGATAAGCAAAAAATAATTAGTTTAGAGCGTCAAAAGTTTTGCATAAAAACGCCTATAAATTCGCAAAAAGAATTATAGGCGTTTTATGTTTAAATCGCTAAATCGTTTGTGTAGCGGTTTATCGCAGTGTTTTATAGCGGTTATTCTCATTATATTTATTATTTTGCGAGCAAACCATATGCCATAAGGTATTAAACGATAAGGTATTAAACGATTGAATAATAAAAATAAAAACCGCTTTATCGCAACCGATAAAAGCGGTTTTAATTTGTGCGTTTTACAAATAATTTAATAAGTTCGTTTTATGAATAACACAAAAAAATTTAATTAGTATGTTTTACAAATAATTTAATTTGTTTATTTATAAATATTTAATTTGTGTTTCTTGCTACCGATTTTATCGGCGTTTGAGTAATGCTTTTAAAACGATTTAAAATTTAAATTTTGCGTTAAACGGTTTTATAATTGACGTATACGCAAAAGTCGTGCCGTTGGTATTTAGTTTTTTAATAAAGTTTAGTTTTTTAATAAAGTTTAGTTATTTAAATTGTTTGGCATACTGCCGCTGTTGACTGTTGAAAGCGTGTCGTTTCCGGTTTGCGTTGTCGCAACGCCCTGTACGTAAGCGCTTTGCAACGTACCGTCCGTATTTTGCGTATAATCGTTATCGGACGGGACCGTATCGTTTTCAGCGGACGAGTCGGAGTTGTTTTCACCGTTACCGCCGCCCGTGCTATCTTTTTGTTTTTTAAACAAAAGTCCGAAACGGTAGAAGAGTATTGCAAGTATTGTGGAAACCGACCAGCCGATATCCCAACTTGCCCAGATGCCGTTTGCGCCAAAGCGATTTGAAAGAATAAATGCGAACGCAACTCTTATAACGAGGTCGATAAACGTTCCGATGAGAAATTTCATCATTTGATTTGTGCCTCTGAGTATTCCGTCGCAGACGAGTTTAACGGTTATAACAAGGAAAAACGGTGAAACTATACGTAAAAACATTTCTCCCGTGTGCAAAGCCGTTTCAGTCGGGTTAGAAAGGAAAATATTTATAAGATATCTGCCGGCAAGGCAATAAATCAAAATAAGCGGGACGGAAATCACAAAAAACATTTTAAGTCCTGCAAAGAAACCTTGTTTTATTCTGTCCGTTTTGTTTGCGCCGAAGTTTTGCGAGCTGTAGTTTGAGATACCGTTGCCAATTGCTACAAACGACGAAATAGCGATTCCGTTTATTTTTATTGCTGCCGAATATCCTGCAATAACAGCCGTGCCGTAAGAATTTACGATGCTTTGTATTATTATATTTCCTACGGATATAGAGCTTTGTTGTAATATGCTTGGAATTGCAACGATTAAAATATCTTTGAATATTCTTCCGCTGAAAATCTTTGCTTTTCCTTCTATATGAATTTTTCCCAGTCGAATGAACACGAAAACAAGAGAGATAATACAGCTTACGCCCTGACAGATGAAAGTCGCCCAGGCAACGCCTGCCACTCCCATTTTAAATACCGTTACAAACAGTATGTCCATTGCAATATTGGCAGTAGATGACGCGGCAAGAAAAATGAACGGAGTTTTTGAGTCGCCTAAAGCGGAAAAAATGCCCGTTGCGATGTTATATAAGAAAACAAACGGCAATCCGCCGACGTAAATGTCAAGATACAAAACGGAGTCACTGAGTATTTCATCGGGAGTGTTTATAGCCTTTAATAAAACTTCCGAGCAAGTAAGACCTAAAATCATGAGTATGGCGCATAACGCCGATGAAAAAATCAAAGTCGTATAAACCGCTGTTTTAAGGTCGGTATAATTTTTAGCTCCGAAAAGGCGTGAAACGATGACGGAACAGCCGATATTGCAGCCGAAAGCAAAAGCCAGGAATATGAAAGTGATTTCATAGCTGTTGCCTACGGCGGCTAAAGCAAGTTCGCCTATAAATTGTCCTGCAACTAAACTGTCCGCCAGATTATACAGTTGTTGAAAAATTACGCTGCCTAAAAGCGGAAGACAAAATTTCCACAAAACTGTCGAAGGTTTTCCCACCGTCAGGTCTACGTTCATGCTTTTCTTTTCGTTCATTTGTTCCTTAATTTTTGTTTCATTACGTATTTTGCGTTTTAGTTTGCAAATCGATGCAATAGGGTAAAACGTTTTGCCTTTGCGTTATCGTAAGAAAAATTATTACGAATAATATTTATCGTTATACGGCGATTGTCGTATACGGTAACATAATATTATTTATTGTTATATTACGATTACTATAAACAAATTGCCGTTTTGTATTGTTGGAATTTTAAACATATTTTTGTTTAAAGTCAAGTAATTAAATACGGATAGAGCGGATTAAACGCAGAAAATAAATTTGAAAATATATAAAAAAACATTTAAAAAAATACTTGACACTTTAAAAAAGCAGTGATAAGATACAGTCAATAAATAAAGCCGTTGAAAAAGAGGAAGTAACTTAAATAAGTCTCCGATACAGAGAGCCGTCGATGATGAGAATACGGCATGGAAAGTTTAAGCGAATGGGCTTTTGAGGGCAAACCGAACCGAAAGGTAGGGGCGACGGGTACGCACCGTAATAGCGTCAGGATATGTTAGTATCCGATGAGTGGACGATTTTCGTCAAGCCGGGTGGCACCGCAGAGTATGTATTTTCACACCTCTGTCCCAGCATAGGGATAGTGGTGTTTTTTTATTGTATTAAACGTGTGCAATAAAGAGCAAATAAAATTTAAAGGAGAACAAAAAAATGGCAGAACAAAAAATTCCTTACAAAATTTATCTTGAAGAAAACGAGATGCCAAAAGCATGGTACAACGTTCGCAGCGATATGAAAAAGAAACCGGCTCCGCTTCTTAATCCGGGAACGGGCAAACCTATGACGGCTGAAGAGTTGGAACACGTATTCTGTAAAGAACTTGTTGCGCAGGAACTTAACAACGATGATAGATATATCGAAATACCTACCGAAATCAGAGATTTCTATAAGATGTATCGTCCGTCTCCGCTTGTCAGAGCATATTGCCTTGAAAAGAAACTCGGCACTCCTGCAAAAATTTATTATAAATTCGAAGGTAACAATACGTCGGGCAGCCATAAACTGAACAGCGCTATCGCTCAGGCATATTATGCAAAAAAACAAGGACTCAAAGGCGTCACGACAGAGACGGGTGCAGGACAGTGGGGTACAGCTCTTTCCATGGCATGCGCTTACCTTGGACTCGATTGTAAAGTATATATGGTTAAGTGCAGCTATGAACAAAAGCCTTTCCGCCGTGAAGTTATGAGAACTTACGGAGCGTCGGTAACGCCGTCTCCGTCAATGGAAACGGAAATCGGCAAGAAAATCCTTGCGGAATATCCGGGAACAAGCGGCAGCCTTGGTTGCGCAATTTCGGAAGCCGTTGAAACGGCGACAAAACTTGACGGATATCGTTACGTTTTGGGAAGCGTATTGAATCAGGTAGTTTTACATCAATCCGTTATCGGACTCGAAACAAAAACTGCGCTTGAAAAATACGGCATCAAGCCTGACGTAATTATCGGTTGCGCAGGCGGCGGCTCGAACCTTGGCGGATTGATTTCTCCGTTTATGGGAGAAAAATTGAGAGGAGACGCCGACTATCAATTTATCGCCGTAGAACCTGCTTCTTGTCCGTCTCTTACCCGCGGTAAATACGCATACGACTTTTGCGATACGGGCGAAGTTTGTCCTCTTCTTAAAATGTATACTTTGGGTTCACAGTTTATTCCGTCGCCAAATCATGCAGGCGGTCTCCGCTATCACGGTATGAGCTCGATTCTTTCCGAACTTTACGACCAGGGACTTATGGAAGCTCGTTCGGTAAATCAGACGGACGTATTCGAAGCCGCAGAATATTTTGCGAGAGTCGAAGGTATTTTGCCTGCTCCTGAATCCAGCCACGCAATTAAAGTCGCCATCGACGAAGCGATTAAATGTCGTGAAACGGGCGAAGAAAAAACTATCGTTTTCGGTCTCACGGGAACGGGATATTTCGATATGATAGCTTACGGAAAGTATAACGACAATCAGATGAGCGATACTATTCCGACCGATGAAGACATTGCCGCTTCGCTTGCTAAACTTCCTAAGGTAAACGGTTAAGCAAAACGGTTTTGTCAATCGACAATCGAAAGATAGTCTTACGAATCTTTGATAAAAGCCACTGCTTAAAGCAGTGGCTTTTATTTTATTTCGCCTAAAAATCGAAGCAAATAGGCAAGAAAAAAACAAGCGATATAGGTTTAAAAAGGGGGTTAATTCGTTTGACACGGAACGCCCTTTATGTTAAACTTGTACTCGAGCCGCACGGGAGTGGTTTTTTAAGTATGCTCAGGCATCACCTTAGCTCGGCGAGACTGGTTAGAGGAGGTAAAAAATGTACGCAATTATCGAAACAGGCGGCAAGCAATATAAGGTCGAAAAAGATATGCTCGTCAAAGTTGAAAAACTCAACGTTGAAGTAGGAGCAAACGTTGAACTCGACGCACTTATGCTTGTTGATGACAAGGGACAGGTTAAAACGGGCGATAAAGTTGCAAAAGTTACTGCAACCGTTACAAAGCAGGATAAAGCTGCAAAAGTTTTGGTTTGTCACTACAAGTCAAAGAAGCAAATCAGAAAGCGTCAAGGTCATCGTCAACCTTATACGGAACTTAAAATAGTTTCTATCGGTTAATATGACTACGATTAGATTTTTTCAAAAAGACGATTTAATAACGGCTGTCGAGTGCGAAGGGCATACGGGATACGACGTTGAAGGATTTGACGTTGTGTGCGCCGCTCTCAGTTCTATAGTGCAGACGGCGGTTCTGGGACTTATGCAAGTTGCGGGTATCAACGTAGAGTATAAAGTTTCGGAAGAAGAAGGGTATTTGTTCGTAAAACTTCCGCAGAATATGACGGAAACGGAAAAGCACGACAGCAACGTCATTTTGAAAACTCTGTTTTTAGGGGCGTCCGACCTCTATGAAGGTTTTTCGGACTATATCAATTTGGAGGTTAAAAACAATGTTCATTAAGATTCAATTGTTTGCTCATAAAAAGGGTGTCGGTTCATCGAGAAACGGCCGTGACAGCGCGTCGAAAAGACTTGGTATCAAACGTGCTGACGGACAGTTTGTTCTTGCCGGAAATATTTTAGTTCGCCAGAGAGGAACGAAATTCCACGCAGGAAACAACGTCGGTATCGGTAGCGACGACACTTTGTTCGCTTTGATTGACGGCGTAGTCAAATTTGAGCGTTTTGGAAAAGATTCAAAGAAAGTGAGCGTTTACGAAAAAGAAGCAAAATAATTTATTTAGACAAAACGATTAAGTCACGGCAATGCCGTGGCTTTTTTGTTAGCGTTAAATGCATATTTCAGAGCTTAACGCATATTTTAGAGCTTAATGTTTAGTGCGGAGTGCGTTTAAAAATCAATCAAACATTTTTACTTTTAATTTCATCGTTTCCATGCGTACGCATCGTTTGTTACATATTTGGAAACGCGTTTAATCAATTTTAGACTTACTTAATTAACGTGCAGACTTATTCAAAACTTATATAATTATCGTAACTGATTATCGCAACGGATATTAATTATTGAAATTTAAATTAACAATCTTAATTTATTTAATTACTTTGCTGACGACGTAAATAGCGTGACTTAATTAAATAATTTCCAACTTAATTTTAAAATTTCAACCGGGGTTGTTCAACGGGGCTTGCAAAGAATTGTATAGGCACGTGTATAGGTAGAAAATTGAAAATTTAAATTGCTTATATTCAACTTTTCAATCTGAATGAATATCGAAAAATTTTGGAACAATATAATCAGTTGTAAATAGGCTGTTATTGTGTTAAAATCATTTGGATATGAAAAAAGTTTATTCTATGTTTAAACATTATACCGGTTCTGCAATTTTGTCACCGCTTTGCAAACTTATCGAGGCGTTGCTTGAACTTTTAATTCCGCTTATCGTCGCAAAAATCGTAGATATCGGAATACCGAACGGCGATAGCGGCTATATCGTAAGGATGATACTTTTTATGGGAGGACTTGGCATTTTAGGACTTGGCTTCTCTCTTTTGGGCCAATTTTTTTCTGCAAAAGCCGCTACTGGCTATGCGGCTTCGCTCAGGTCGGGGCTTTATAAAAAAACTATAAATATGCCTTTTGCCGAAACTGACAGGCAGGGAATTCCTACGCTCATAACAAGACTTACAAGCGATTGCAATCAGGTGCAGACGGGGGTAAACATGGTACTTCGTTTGCTGTTGCGTTCGCCTTTTGTAGTATTCGGGGCGTTTGCCATGGCGGCTATAATCAATCTTCAACTGTCGCTCATCGTTTTAGCGGCGATTGTCGTTTTGTTTGCAATCATACTTGCTATTTCATTGTCTTCGCTTCCGAAATATCGAAAAAATCAGATTACGTTAGACAGCGTTGCGGAAGCTACGCGTGAAAATCTTGTCGGAGTCAGAGTAATCAGAGCTTTCGGCGCGGAAGACAGATTCGAAGATGACTTTAAAGAAAAAACGGAAAGGCTGTATAAAGGGCAGATAATAGTAGCGAGAATATCTTCTCTTTTAAATCCGTTTACCTATTTTATCGTAAATTTAGCAATCGTTTTGATATTGTATTTCGGCGGAGTAAAAGTATACGGCGGCAGTTTGTCGCAAGGCGAGGTAATTGCGCTTTATCAATATATTTTGCAGATTTTGGTTGAACTGATAAAACTTGCAAATCTTATTATTCTTATGCCTAAAAGTGCGGCAAGTTTAAAGAGACTTTCCGAGATTTTGGAGAATGATTCCGCTTATGAAGTAAAAGCAGACGGACAAACCGATATTTCAGATTCAAGCGTATTAAATAACAATGCCGAAGGTGAGTCGGAAAATTTTGCGGACAGTCACATAATATTCGACCACGTGTCGATGAAATATTTCAAAAACGGTGAATATGCTTTATCCGATTTTAGCCTTAAAATAAAAAAAGGCGAAAAAATTGGTATAATCGGCGGTACGGGCAGCGGTAAAAGCACGCTTGTATCACTTATGCCGCGCTTTTACGACGTGACGGACGGAACTCTTATTATCGACGGCAAGGACGTACAAACTTACGACGTTGAAGAATTGAGAAATAAATTCGGTTTTGTTTTACAAAAGGCTGAACTTTTTGAAGGCACGGTGAGAGAAAACATGCAAATCGGAAATGTAAAAGCAAGCGACGAAGAAATTGTTCAGGCATTGAAAGATTCTCAGGCAATGGAAGTCATCGAAAAAAAGGAAGGCGGACTCGATTATGAAGTCGAACAGCACGGAGCAAATTTTTCGGGCGGACAAAAACAAAGACTTGCCATAGCAAGAGCGCTTGTGCGTAAACCCGAAATTCTGGTGCTTGACGACAGCTCGTCGGCTCTCGATTATGCTACGGAAGCAAAGCTTCGTAAAGCGATAAATAAATTGCCTTACAAACCTACCGTTTTCGTCGTTTCACAAAGAATAGGAATGATTCGCCGCCTTGACAAAATTGTCGTTCTCGACGAAGGAAAGACAGTAGGTATAGGCACGCACGAAGAGCTTCTTAAAAATTGCGATTTATATAGGCAAATTTGTAAATTGCAAGGTTACGGAGGTGGCGACAATGCGTAAAATTTCATTGGCAAAGTTGAAACCGTACGTAAAAGGCGATTGGAAATTTCTTTTTATGATATTTTCGGCAGTATGTTCTGCGGCGTTATCGCTTGTAATTCCGGTGTTTTTCGGGTATGCAATAGATTGCATAATCACGAAAGGAAACGTCGATTTCGACGCACTCATACAAAATCTGATTTATGCTATTGCCATGACGGCGGCTATGTGTTTTACCGAATGGTTGAAACAGATTTTAAGCGCGAAGATAGTCAGCAAAGTCGGAAAAAGATTGCGTGACGAAGCAATAGCGAAATTGCAGGTTATGCCTTTAAATTATCTCGATACGCATCAGACCGGAGAGACGATGGGAATAATTGTCGGGGACGTCGAACAGGTTGTCGACGGACTTCTGATGGGACTTAATCAGCTTGTATCTGGCGTGCTTACGGTCATCGGAGTATTGATAATTCTGTTCATATTAAACTGGATAATCGCTCTTGTCGTTTTGTGCCTTACGCCTATATCTTTGTTGCTTGCAAGGTTTATTTCAAAACATACTTATTCTTATTTTAAAAAGCAATCTGCCGTGAGAAACGTGCAGGCAGGTTTGCTTGACGAAATGATAGGAAGCGTAAAAACCGTACAGGCATACGGATATGAAGACCGCTCGGTTGAGAGGTTTGAAAAGATAAACGAAGAATACAAAAAGACTTCGTTTAAAGCAGTGTTTTATTCTTCGCTTACAAACCCTACGACGCGATTCATCAACGCTTTGGTTTATGCGTCCGTCGCTTTGACTTGTGCTTTTATCTGTATAGGCGTGATTGACGGCGTTACTTTGTCAATCGGTATGTTTTCGGCGATTTTAAGTTACGTCAATCAGTATACCAAACCGTTCAACGAGATAACGTCCGTTATAACGGAGTTGCAGAATTCGGTTGCCTGCCTTGAAAGAATAACGGCCGTTATAGAAGAAAAGCCGGAAATCCCTGACAGCGAAAACGCAGTTGAATTAAACAAGGTCAATGGACGTATCGACGTAGACCACGTTTATTTTTCTTACGTTCCTACAAGACCTCTTATTGAAGATTTCAATTTATCCGTCGATTGCGGAAAACGCATAGCGATTGTAGGTCCAACCGGTTGTGGCAAAACGACTCTTATAAATCTGCTTATGCGGTTTTACGACGTGTGCGACGGAAAGATTTCGGTTGACGGAATAAACATAAAGGGAATAACGAGAAAATCGTTGCGTGAAAATTTCGGAATGGTTTTGCAGGAAAGTTATATAATGGACGGCACGGTGTTAGATAACGTGAGACTCGGAAATCCTGACGCAACTCTTGAAGAAGTTAAGGAAGCTTGCAAACTTTGCGGGGCAGACGGTTTTATCAGTCGATTGGAAAACGGATACGACACCGTTTTAAAGGCTGAAAACGAGTTGTCGCTTGGTGAAAAACAGCTTCTTTGCATTGCAAGAGTAATGCTTATTAAGCCGCCTATGCTTATTCTTGACGAAGCTACGTCTTCGGTCGACGCTTTGACGGAAGCCAAAATTACAAAGGCTTTTGAAAAACTTATGGAAGGCAAGACGAGTTTTATCGTTGCGCACAGATTGTCGACGATTATGAGCGCCGATACGATTCTCGTTATGAAGGACGGAAACGTAATCGAACAGGGTTCGCATCGTGAATTGATCGAAAAGGGCGGATATTATAAAGATTTGTTTAACAGTCAATATGAAATTGCCGAATAGCGTTTAAGATATATTCAAAAGATTATTATGAAACATGCTCGAAAAATTATTATGTAAAAATATACCGTTTAAAATAAGTTAACTATTGAAAAAACCTGTTTAAATTGATATAATAAGTATATTATGATTCAGCAAAAATGCTAATTGGAGGAATTATGGCAAAAAAGACTTATGTTGGTTGGCAAGAACTCGGATACAAAAGAAATCAAGTTGAGTATACCGAGCCTACAAAATTATTGGCGGACGACGGTAAATTGCTTGTTCAGGGCGGCTGGGCAAGACACAATATCTTCGAATACGACCGTACTAAAGCACAACCGCAAAAGCGTGGCAAAGAATGGGATTTTTATCAGTTGTCGGACGGCAAGTTTATGCTTCAGATTTCCGTTGCAAACATCTCGATAGGCGGATATGCGTCCGCAGCGTTTCTTGAACTTGACAAAGAGCATAACCGTAAAGGAAAACTTATTACAAGCATGTCGCTTTTTTTAGGCGGTAAGAATAAATACGTTCTTCCGGAAAACGGCGATAAGCCTAATTATTTTGAATTTAAGCGCGGCGACTACGTCTGTATATTCGATACGAAAGAAACAAGCAGAAGAATTTATTTTAAAGGTCCGTATAAGGGAAAAACCTTAGAGTGCGATATATCAATGGATATGTTTGAGGACCATCAGAATATTACAATCGTTACGCCGTTTAAAAAGCACGGCAAATTTATGCCTACACGCTTTTTCATGACGATGAAACAAAACTGTATGCCGGCTACGGGTACCGTAAAACTTGATAGCGAAGTTTTACATACGTTTGAAAAGAAGGAAACTATGTGCGTACTTGACTGGGGACGTGGCGTTTGGCCTTACAGAAACGTCTGGTACTGGGGTAACGGCGCGCAAATGGTAAAAGGCGCCGACGGCAAAGAACATATGTTCGGTTTCGAAATTACCTGGGGAATAGGTTGCGAAGACAATGCAACCGAAACCTGTTTGTTCTGGGACGGAAAAGCACAAAAAATCGGTTCGGTAGACGTTGAAACTTTCCCTAAAGGAAAGTATATGGAACCTTGGAAATTTATTTCTGAAGACGGACGTTTCAATCTTACGATGACCCCGTATTACGACCATCATTCGGATATGAACGTACTTAAAATCGTCAGACTTCACAGCCATCAGGTCCACGGCCTTTGGAACGGCACGGTTACGCTTGACGACGGAACGGTCGTAGAAATTAAAGATATGTATGCTTTCTGCGAATACGTCGAGAACAAATGGTAAAAAATAGTTTTACGATTGTATTAAAACGTCAATTTAATTGCAATTGCTAAACTTATAAGTTTTCGTTGAAAACGACTCGTTTAAATACGAAATATAAATTCTAATAAAACAGTAAGAAACAAAAAAGAACTTTATCAATCGATAAAGTTCTTTTTTGTTTTTTGTGCGGTTTGCGTGCGGATAAAATTAGCTAATCTTATAAATATAATTACAAAAAATAATGTTTGCCGTTATTTTGCCGCCGCTTTTTTTATGCATTTCAAATTTCTGAGATGATTCATAACTTCGATTTTTTGTTTGTCGTTTTCATACACAATGACGGTTTCGGTTGCTTTTGAACCGTCTTTAATCGACGTTAACCATTTTTCCAGTGATTTTGTGCTGAGTTTTACGTCTGACGAAGTTTTAACTTCATCGATGTTTTTGCTGATTAAAAACAAATCGAGAATACAGTGCATCACTGAATATTTATGTCCTACCGTATGAAGCATACAGTCTTTTTTTAGGTTTTCCGTTATGCGGTCGCAAGTTGCGTTCATCTCTTCTTCGGATAAACTGTCGCAAAAGCACATCACCGATACGCCTTTAGGAAGTTTCTCCGTTTGCAATTTTTCAACGGATATAAATCCGTATTTCTGAAAAAGTTTTGTTCCGATCTCGTATTCCATATAAGCTCCTTTTACATTGATATTTTATCAAATTCGGGCAATAATGTAAAATTATATTAGGGAAAAATTTGGACAATTATAAATTGTTTTTAAGTTTTCTTTTGGTTGAATATATTTTAGATTTGTGCTAAACTTAACGTATGAAAAAGGAAAAATTCTGTTTTTTAAGTTTTGCGGGTACGGAAGAAGAGTATTTGTGCGACCCGGGCAATAGTAGAGCAAAAGCGGGTTGCGTAGTGGCAATTCCCGTTGGAAGCGACGGGGCTTTGACGAAAGCGTTCGTCAAAAAAGTAGTTAAATTAGATAGAAACGGACTTTGCGTTTCACCGCTTAAAGTTGACAGCATAATTTCAAAAAAAGATTTTAGCGGCGAATTTTCAAAGCCTATTGAGAAGACTCGGAATGAGAGCCAAGTCGTCGCAACGGTATCGGACGTCAAATTGATTGACGGCGATTTTTACGACGAAAAAGTCATTATGCTTGTCCCGTACAACAAAGATAACATTTCTTGCACGGCAACAGTTAGTCTAAGCGGCGACGTCGAAAAAGAATTTAAAGTCTTTACCGATAATTACGGTATTGCAGCCGAAAACCTGATTGTAAAGGGAAATTTTGTATATTTTACAAACAGCAGCGATATCGTTATGTTCGATATAGAGCAGGAGAAAGTCGTAGCAAGAACAAAACTTAACAGCTTTACTTTTAACGCTTATGAGTTTGAAAACGGAATTTTCATTCACGGCGAAACGACGAATACGTTTTTGGATTTCAATCTCGGAATTAAGTGGCAGTATAACAGCGACGACATTTTTGCCAGTACGGAAACGGAATCGATTTTTCAGATGGAAGACGGCTGCGTCAGTGTTGTGGATTCAAACGAAGTAAAGCATTTTTACGACGTCAACGGCGAATTTAAGCAGGCGGACGGATATAAAATCAAACTTTAAAAAATTTGTGATATAAAAATTTGTAATTTATGATATAAAAATTTATAATATTTTTATAAATTTATAATGTTTTTATAATTCATTTTTAGGGGGGGGAAGAGAATGCCGTATATTAAAATTAAGGCGTATCCGAAAGATAATGCGATAAAAGAAAAAGTTGCCGATGAGATTCAGGCAATCTTTGAAAAGTATTGGGGTTGCGACAAAAAAGCGATTTCTCTTTCTATCGAAGAAGTACAGCCTTCCGATTGGCAGGACGTTGTGGACAAAGAAATTCATCCTAACGTTAAAGATATGTTAGTGCTTGACGGTGAAAAGGTAAATCGAAATATTTAAATCGAGTTGCAAATTAAGCGAGTGCAAAATGTAGTCGCAAAATATTTTGTGGGCTTAAACGGATAGTTTTGCGGCAGATAGGTTTGCAAATATTTTGCGGTTTTGCGGCAACGGTTTTGATAAAGGTTTACGTCGATTCAGGCATTTTATTGCTTGCGTTTTAACAAAAAATTTACGCAAAACGTTTACAGAGAATTGTTAACAAATAATTTTTATGCTACAATTCAGCAAGATTACAAAAGAAAAGTTCAATGATAATTTAAATTTATATCAAAAATTTTTACGGCGTTCGTCGTAGATTTTTGGAGAAGATATGGGAGAAGTTTTTCTTGACGCTTTTATAGACAGCTTAAAAGTTTTTGCAGTTCTATTTGCAATCAGTTTAATATTTTCTTTTTTTGAAGATAAGATAGGCAAGGGTATAAAACTTAAAGGGGCGGTAGCTCCGTTAGTCGGTACGGCAGTCGGTCTTTTGCCGCAATGCGGTTTCAGCGTCGTAGCGACAGACCTTTATCAAAAACGCCATATTACCGTCGGTACTCTTTTTGGAGTGTATCTTGCCACAAGCGACGAGGCCATTCCTTTGTTTTTAGCGAATCCTTCAAAAGCTCTTCATATTTTACCTATTCTGCTTGCTAAGTTTATAATCGGAGTTTTAGTCGGCTACGTCGCGGACCTTATATGCGTTAAAAACAGAAAGGCGGTAAAAGAGCATAATGCCGATTGTACGCATGCTCCGGAAATTCATATCGGATGTTGCGGACATGAAATAGATTCTCTCGAACAGGAAAAAACCACGGAATTAAACGATGGCAATAGCGTGGCGAGTGAAAACCTTCACGATGCGAACGATGCAAAAGAGACTGGTAACGTTTCGACAGAAGAGAGCGGCGACTCTTGTAAAGACGAAAGAGACAAAAAGAAGGAAAAAATAAAAAAGGGACTTAAAAGATATTTATTGCATCCTTTGGTACATTCTTTTAAAATTTTTGCATACATTTTTGTCATCAACGTAATTTTCGGCATTATAATATATGAAGTCGGCGAGGACGCTTTGTTGAATTTTGTATCCGAAAACAAATACGTTGCACCGTTGTTGGCAGTTATAGTCGGCGCCATTCCCAACTGTGCTTCTTCCGTCATTATTTCAAATCTTTATCTTTTAGGCGGTCTCGGTTTCGGGGCTACGGTAGGCGGTCTTTGTATGAATGCCGGTTTGGGATTTGCAGTGCTTTTTAAAAACGTAAAAGCATGGAAAGAAAACCTTGCGATTTTCTTTGCAATGTTTTTTATAAGCATTGCGTTTGGATATATAATTTCGGCGATGTTCGGATTTGAACCTTTGATATTTTAATTTTGCAAATCAGCTTAAATGCAGCGCATGTTTTGACGATTCAGCTTTGGCGTTCGTTATAAAATTTTCAGACAAAATGCACGTTTAAAAAAAATTCTCAGAAAAATTACGTCCGAAGTTACGTTTGACGTAAAAGTCGGACGAAAAAAAACCGATAAAAAAACACTTTAACTAAATTATTGTTAAAGTGTTTTTATTAAGTAAATTTAAGTTTATTAAACGTTAAGTTTATTAAACGTTTATAAATTTTATTTTGAATATATTAAGATATATTAAACCTAATAAGTTTTTAGTGAACGATATTAAGTCTTTTTAAACTTTTATTTAATTCTTATTAATAATTTATTATTTATTTACTCAGTTCTCAATGCGACTACAGGGTCTTTTTTAGCCGCATATATGGCAGGCATTAAACCTGAGATAAGAGTCAGAAGCATTGAAAGACCTATTAACATGAATACATGCCACCATGCAATGCTTATAAGGCTTGTTATTGCCAGGAATTTATTGAGCAGAGCGTTTATAGGCAGTGAGAATATATAAGCGAGTATTGTGCCTACAATGCTAGCAAAGAAACCGAGCAACAATGATTCAGTATTGAATATTCGCATAATATCCAGTTTTCTTGCGCCTATGGAGCGTAATATTCCGATTTCCTGCGTTCTGTCTTGTACGGTTGAATACATCAGTATTGCAATCATAAACAGAGCGACCACGACGGAAATTAAAGTAACCGCCATCAGTATATACGTAATGGTTTTGACGGTGGACGACAGGGAATTGACGATTGCAGTCGATTCGTCTTTATAGGTCACTGAGTTGCTTTCGTTCTGACTGTTGAAAGTTTCTATGAGATTTGTTATTTTACTTTTTGCTTCTACACTGGACGCAAAGAAATAAATATAATCGGGCGAATTTACGTCTTTAATTTTAAGTGTGTTTTTGAGATAAACGAAGAAATTTAATTCCGACGTAACTTTAGGGTCAACGGTCAGGACTTTGCCGCTTATAACGCTTTTTATTGCGTCCGTAGTTCCGTCTAAGTATTTGTTGTACTCCTCCATTTGTTTCAAAACCAATTCGGTTAAAGAATTTCTTTCGATATATTCTTTCGTAAAGTCTTCCGTGTAACAGATAGTGCCTTTAAGGCAACCGTTGTCGATTTCCGGTTTTTGTCTTAAAATTCCCGAAATGCGGATTGTAATAGACTTATTGTTTATCTTTTCGTACAATTCTTCATCGTCGGTTATTTCAATATAACGGCCTTTTTCCGCATTGTAATTATAGTATTCGGTCGGGACCAGAACCTGAAATTCTTTTCCGATAAAATCGGAGAAAGAGTAGGTGAAATCGCTTGCGCTTATACTTGAATTAAGCATGGTTTGCAATATCGTGTTGATTTCGATAAATCCGAGGCCGTAAAGAACGTAGTCGTTTATGCTGTTATATTTATCGACCACAAGCATAACGTCGTACGAACCGTCGTCGGACGCTTCGGGGTATGAGCCGCCTATAAGGTCGTATTGCGACTGAACGGTTTCCATTGAAGGCATCTGTTCCCATATCGTAATCGAGCTAAGACTCGACGAAAGAGAAGCATACATGTTTGAATCGATATATCCGCCTAGTGAGGTGATATCTTCCGTCAGCCTGTCTGTGAACGGTGCTAATTTCGTGTAAGAGCCGTCTTCGTTTTTGCGGTAAATGTTAGGGTTGATATCATAATCGTATTTTGCAAAGCCCCAATCCGAATTGAAATTGTTTTCGACGTATTCTTTAAGAGCGGCGGTGTCGTTGTCTTTGGTTAAATCGCTTCTGTTCTGAATGAGTGCGCCCAAAAGCAGATTTGTGTAAATCTCTTTTGCTTCGGTATATTCATCTGCGGAAACGTTTTCGTCCGACAGCACCGACAAAACCTGTCCGAAATTTATCTGACTAGGGTTGAAAGAATTGATGTTATCTAAATTTTCGAATAAATCGGTAAAAGTTGAGTTTGCTTTTTGTACGGTTATAGGATAGGTTGCCAGAGTCTGTTTTTCATACGTCGAAATATAGGTGTTAAAACCGTTGTTGAAACCTAACACGAGAGCAATGCTAACGATAGCTATTGCCGCAGCGACAACCGTCATAATCGTTCTGCCGATTTTAGCCGATAAGTTTTTAAGACTAATTTTAATTGCCGAAAGAAAAGGCATGGTAGGTACGGCTTTTTTACGACGTTTTTTTGTTTTTATAATTTCAGATTTCTCATCGTCTTTGCTGTCCAGCTCATAGCTTATCATAGCCTCTTCGGTTGTATTTACTTCAGTATACGTTTCGTTTATCGCGCTATCCGCCCCGTCGAGAGAAACGTGAGTTGAAGTTTCATCGGAATCCGTCTCGTCGGCTTTTCCGAACGAAGCGTTTTCTGACAAATCGGCTGTCGAATTCGTTTCGTCTTTTGTTTCGAGATTGTCGATGTTAAATTGTTTTATGCTTACCGACGGCAGATTTTTTTCGTCGCCTGCAATAATTCCGTCCGAAATTTTGATAATTCTCGTTGAGTATTGCTGAGCAAGTTCTTCATTGTGCGTAACCATAATAACAAGCTTGTTTTCGGAAAGTTTGTAAAGCAATTCCATAACCTGTTTGCTGTTTACGCTGTCCAATGCGCCCGTAGGTTCATCCGCCAGTATAATTTCAGGGTCATGAACAATAGCTCTTGCTATCGCAACTCTTTGCATTTGTCCGTTGGAAAGTTGGTTAGGCTTTTTGTCGACGTGTTTTGACATATCGACTTTTTCAAGCGCTTCCAAAGCTTTCTTGCGCCTTTCTTTTGCGCTTATGCCCGAAAGAGTGAGCGAAAGCTCGACGTTTTCAATTATGTTTAAATGTGAAATAAGATGATAACTTTGAAAAACGAAACCGATATAGTTGTTTCTGTAAGAGTCCCAATCAATCGGAGTATAATCTTTTGTGGAAATTCCGTTTATGATAAGTTCGCCGTACGTCGGTTGCATAAGTCCGCCGATAATGTTAAGCAAAGTCGATTTTCCACAGCCCGAACCGCCTAAAACGGATACAAATTCTTTCTTTTCGAATTTTAAATCGACGTCCTTTATTGCGGCAGCATAAACGTCGCCGTTTTTATAGGTTTTTGAAATGCCCCTGAGTTCTAACATAATTTTCCACCCAAACCTAAATTTAGTCTTAATTCCCCGTTAGAATAATTATAATATAATTTTATTAACTTTGCAATACGGTATATTGACTAAATTGGCAAGCTGTTATAAAATATTTTCATGACTGAGTCGATTGATAAGCTAATTAAAAAAGCTAATGAAGGTTTTTCAGACGCCGAGTGCCAGTTGGGGCTTTGTTACGCTTTAGGCGACGGAGTATTGCAAAGCGATATTAAGGCATTGTACTATTTTGAAAGCAGCGCCAAAAAAGGAAATCCCGTTGCTTGTTTTAAACTTGCAAAATATTATTTCGACGGTAAGGTCGTAAAGAAAGATTTAAACAGAGCGTTCGAATTTTACAAAGACGCAGCCGACGGCGTGCCGGAGGCTTATTATAATTTGGGCGTATGCTATCTCAACGGTTTTGGAGTTAACGTAAACCATAAAAAAGCCGTAGAGTGTTTTTTGAAATTTCCAGACAATGCCGAGGCGTTGAACATTTTAGGCACAATGTATCAAAAAGGTCAGGGAGTGGAACAAAATTCCGAAAAAGCCGTTATGCTTTATAAAAAGGCTATGGAACTCGGATCTGACAGCAGCCTATGCAATCTTGCTCTTTGTTATAAATACGGCGACGGCGTCGAGCTTGACGCGGAAAAATCGTTTGAATTGTTCGGTAAAGCCGCCGATTTCGGCAACGTGGTTGCGATTTATTATTTGGGAAAGGCTTACGAAACGGGTTGCGGAGTGCAGTCCGATTATTCTCAGGCGGTGAAATATTATAAATTAGCGGCTGAAATGGGGGATGTAAAAGCTAGCGTTGCTTTGGCAGAATGTTATCTCAACGGATATGGCATAGAACATAGCGACGAAAAAGCGTTTGCGCTTTATAAAAAGGCAAGCGAATATCCCGAGGCTATGCGTATGATTTCTTTTTGTTATGAAAACGGATTGGGTACTGCCGTTGACGAGCAGGAAGCTCTCGAATGGCTTATAAAAGCAGCGAAAGCGGGAGACGCCGTAAGTCAATATAATCTTGCGGAAAATTATCGCACGGGCATAGGCGCCGTTAAAGACCTTGACCTTGCCGCATATTGGTACAGACGAGCGGCAAGACAGGGTGATTCCGATTCTATCGAGGCTTTGGAGAAATATTTTAAATAATTAAATATTTTAAATGATAAATGGTTTAAACAATAAAATATTTTAAACAATAAAATATTTTAAACAATGAAATGTTTAAAATAATGAAATGTTTAAAATAATAAGCGATTAAAAGTAAAAAACCGAGTAAAAAGTAAAACGCCGATTTTCGGCGTTTTACTTTTATTAGGGGTCTAGAATCGTAAAAAGCATTAATACGGAGAAAAAACGGCAACGCTCTTTACTTATATAAAACAAAGATGAGCGGTTAAATATTGGGTAACTCCGTATTTAATTTTTTAGCTTTCTTTGAGAGCTTTTTTAATGCGTTTTCTCTCTTTAAAGCCTTTTCTGAATTTTTTGAAACCGCCTCGTTTTTTGTTGAGCATATCGCGTAAGCCTTCTACCGACATAGTAGACAATATGCCTCCGCTGAATCCCATAAAACTTCTGAGCGGCATATCTTTTGATGACGCTTCGAGCATTTGCGAATTTTCGCTGTTACCGGCAAAGAGTTTCGTGCCCAATTTGATTATTCTTTGAAGAGTTTTTCCGAGTCCCGTAATTGAAATATCCGTTACGGTGCTGTTCATTGTAAATTCTCCTCTTTTGAAAGGAGTGTTGTCAGGAAGTTCTCTTCCGAGCACGGCTTCGAATTGGCTGTCCGGAACGTCGTAATTTTCAGTCGTAAGGTCATAATAACACGGTGCCGTTTCACGATAGTCAGGAACTTTTGCCGTCGGATTTGCGCTTTCGACGTAAATTCTTGCCGACAATTTTACGTCGTTTGACGAAGCGCCGACGAGAATATCGAAATCGCCGCTCTCTACGTGCCAATCGTTGATATTTACGTTGTAATAACTAAAGCATCTGCTGTCAAGCGTAAATTTTACTTCCGCCGTTTCGCCCGCTTTCAAGAACACCTTTTTAAAGCGTTTAAGTTCTTTTACAGGGCGGTAAATCGTCGATTCGACGTCGCTTATATAGAGCTGAGCAACTTCTGCGCCGTCGACTTCTCCAACGTTCTTAATTTTGAAACTGACTTCGATTTTATCCGTTTCTTTTGCTTTTTGGGCACTTACTTTAAGGTCGGAATATTCAAATTCGGTATAGCTTAAACCGAAACCGAAAGGATAAGCGACAGGTTTGTTTGCCTTTTCGTAATAACGGTATCCTACGTAAATGCCTTCACGGTATTCGACCGTTTTAGGCCCCATAGGGAAATATTTTGCGGTTACACTGTCGTGGAGACGGATAGGGAAGGTTTCGGCAAGTTTGCCCGAAGGGTTTACGGCGCCGTACAATACGTCCATAATAGCTTCGCCCGCCGCCTGACCTTGAAGATATGCCAAAAGCAAACCTTTGGTTTTTTCCGTCCATTCGCGGCAACATACAGGCGAGCCGCAAACAAGAATGACAATTATGTTCGGATTGACTTCGTGCAACTTTTCAATGAGAATTTCGTGACTGCTCGGCATATTGAGATGCGTGCGGTCAAAGCCTTCCGATTCGTATGCGTCGGTGAGTCCGATGAATGCGATAACCTTGTCGGCGTCCTTTGCGACCTTTTGCGCTTCCTTTATAAGGCTTGCCTTATATCCGTCTTTTTTAAGAGTGTATCCGTCGGCATAACTAAACGTTTTGCCTGCGGCAGTCAGGGCGTCGACGAACGAAACCAATTTCGTAGGGTTGATTCTCGAACTGCCTGCTCCCTGATAGCGTATGTGTTTTGCAAGCGCGCCGACGACCGCAATCTTTTCGTCGCCTTTAAGCGGCAAAATTTTGTCGTCGTTTTTAAGAAGAACAGAGCCTTGCGAAGCCGCTTTGCGAGCAAGTTGATGATGTTTTTCGTAATCTGTTTTATAATTCGGAACTTCTTTTGCCTTGCATTCGTGAGCGAATCTGAGCATTCTTAAAGCTATTTTGTCGAGGTCTGCCTCGTCAAGGCGACCTTCTTTTACGGCTTGAATAATCTGATAATCGTTCATTCCGTTATTGCCCGGCATTTCAAGGTCGTTGCCGGCTTTTACACCTTCGACTCTGTCGTTGACGGCACCCCAGTCGGAAATGGTTATGCCTTTAAAGCCCCATTCGTCGCGGAGAATATCTGTTAAGTATTTTTTATTTTCACACATATACGTGCCGTTTACTTTATTATAGCTAGGCATGATTGTGGTAGGCTGTTCGGTTTTGACCGTATGTTCAAAAGCAGGCAGATAAATTTCTCTCATCGTCCTTTCGTCGCAAACCGTGTCAACGCTCATTCTGATGTGTTCCTGATTGTTTGCACAGAAATGTTTAAGGCTTACGCCGATGTTCTGACTTTGAACGCCGTGTACCCAGCTTGCTCCCATCTGACCTGCAAGATACGGGTCTTCGGAAAAATATTCGAAATTTCTGCCGCAAAGTGGAGAACGCTTAATGTTTACGCCGGGACCTAACACGGTAGATTGTCCCTGTTCTTTAGCCTCGTCGGCTATTGCTTGTCCGACTTCGACTGCAAGGTCGGTATCCCAACTTGAAGCAAGCGTAACGGCTGTCGGGAAGCAGACGGCAGGATAGCTGAGTTTCATTATATTCGTTCCTTGCGATTCTTTTTCTTTACGCAAACCGTGAGGGCCGTCTGTCATAAGAACGGACGGAACGTTAAGTCTTTCAATCGGTTTTGTGTGCCAGAAATCGCTTCCGGAACATAAGGACGCTTTTTCTTCGAGCGTCATTTGTTTTAAAATTTCTTCGTAGTTTGCCATAATATTCTCCCTATAACATAATCAAAATTATTGTATCAAAATAACCGAATTTTTGCAATAGTAAATTATTCTGAAATTTTATAACAATATGCTAATAATATATTTATAATCTGTATAATAATTTCTATATTTAACGTGTACCGTATACTTAACGCACACATTTCGGTTTTTTACGTTAAAATGAAAGCGTGCTTGACGTAAAACGCATAAAACGTTCGTCGCCAGGCATAAGACGAAACGAAGTAAGATTAATGCGCTTATGGCAACCGATTAAATTTATTTTGCGCTTTTATTAAAGCATATTAAATTATGATTGTTATAAATAAGATGCCTGAAAATTTTATTGTGCGTTATTTATCGCCATAATATTTATTAGTTTAAAGTGCTCAGCCGGGCAATAGCCGTTAAATTTTGCAAGCGGAAAAAATTTTTATAAAACAGCGTTAAAACAGTTGCCAAAACGATAAAAGTTTGATAATATAAACAGCGTTGAAGTTAGTGCTTATGCGGGAGTGACTCAGTGGTAGAGTGTCACCTTGCCAAGGTGAAAGTCGCGGGTCCGAATCCCGTCTCCCGCTCCAAAGTGTTAGCATTAGCTTTCACAAAGACTTGCTAGTCCCCCCATCAAGAGGGGACGTGATGCAAGCATTTTTCCTTTATATGCGCTGTTAGCTCAGTTGGTAGAGCAACTGACTCTTAATCAGTGGGTCCCGGGTTCGAATCCCTGACGGCGCACCACACGCAACCACAAAGGTTGCGTTTTTTATTGCATTTAAATTTAATTCATTGCATTTTCATTTAGTTTCAATCTGAAGACGAGAGCAATTTAATTGCATATCGAAAAACAATAACATCGAAAGTAAGTTTATTTTTTCTTAAAAAGCGGTTTGTCTTGCGATGACAGCCATGCGCCTATAATCATTAGAACCAGCGCAATAAAATATGTATAGTGCGGCATTTCTCGGAAAATTACAAGGGATAGCAAAGTGCCGATAAAAGGGGCAATAGCATAATATGTGCTTGTACGAGCCGCTCCGAGTATCCTTTGTGCATATACATAGAAAAAGATGCTTAAACCGTATGCCACAAAGCCTACGCCTAAAACGGCAAATACGCTCCACAAGACAGTAATCCTTTCTCCAATGCAGAGACCGATTATAATCGAACCTAAACCTGAAAAAATGCCTTTTAGCAAAACGATTTGCAAAGGATCTTTTGACGATATTTTTCTTGTACAGTTGTTTTCGAATCCCCAACAAATGCACGCAAGCAAAATAAATAAAGAACCATAGGAAAATTGTAAACTCGATATATCTTCAAACGACAATAGAATACAGGAAAGGGTAACGAACAAAATGCCGAGCCATAAGCGTAAACTTATTTTTTCTTTAAAAATAATCAAAGCAATGATTGCAGTAGCAACAATTTCAAAATTATTTAACAGCGATGCGTTTGCAGCCGTAGTAGATTTTAAACCGAATAATAAGCAAATCGGTGCGACAATATCGAGTAATATCATTGCTATTGTGTATGGCAATTCTTTTTTTGTAAGGTTACTTTCGGTGTGTTCGGTTTTACGACATTTGCGAATAACAGCTATCACAAGCATACCTATACCAGCGCCGATATATAAAAAACCAGCCATAAGAGTCGACGGCATATAATCGAGCAAAAGTTTTGAAAGCGGTGAATTGATTGCATATAATGCCGCCGCAAGCAATGCAAAAAAGATTCCCGTTTTGATAGAGCTGTCTTTCATAATAATTTATCTATTGCCGCTTTTAATTGCAAAATAGCCGTTTCATCGTTAGATTTAACTGCATTTACAATACAGTGGTCTAAATGGTCTTTCAAAATTACTTTACTTGTATTTGCAATTTCGGCTTTTACGGCAGATAATTGAATGAGAATTTCGCTACAATCCCGTCCTTTTTCAACCATGGTTTTAACAGAGTTCAAATGTCCTATTGCTCTTGACAGCCTGTTGATAACAGATGCAGTATATTCGTGTTTTTCCATAGCGCCTCCATATCCCCCTATGGGGGATACAGTATTGTATAATTCAATTATAAAAAAGTCAACTAGTTTTACTCACAATACTTAAAAAGCATTTATACTTGAAAAAATTAAAGGGTAATGATAGAATTTCTTTATGGACATCGAAATCAGAAAGTGGCAGTTGTCGGACGCCGCCGATTTAGCGAAAGCTATTTCAAATTTAAAAGTGCAGAATAATTTAAGGGACGGACTGCCGTATCCGTATACCGAAAAGGACGCGGCTGAATATATCACTGCAATGCTTACGTCGGATGAAAACGAAACGTTTGCTTTTGCAATCGTTTGCGACGGAAAAGCGGTAGGCAGCATAGGGGCGTTCAGGCAGAAAAACGTTCATCGTTTAACGGCGGAATTAGGTTATTACGTTTCGGAAGAATATTGGGGAAAGGGAATAGCAACGCAGGCGGTTAAAGCCGTTTGCGATTACGTATTTAAAAATACGGATATAATCAGAATATTTGCCGAGCCGTTTGCGTATAACGGCGCTTCTTGCAAAGTGCTTGAAAAAGCGGGCTTTAAATTTGAAGGAACTTTGCGGAGCAATGCTATAAAAAACGGAAACATTGTCGATATGAAAATGTATTCGATTTTGCGTAGCGATTTTTGATTACGGTTTCATAACAAGATTTGAAAATTTTTTACGATTTCAGTTAGTTAATTTTGTTGCAAAAATTTTAAATCGTGATAAAATTACGTATGTAAACGAGCAACTTTAAAGTGTAAGTCCGGTTTTCGGGACTTGCACTTTTTTTATTTGCAAATTTACGCTTTAACTTTAAGATTATAAAATTTGAGGTGAGCATGGAACACGCAAAGCAAAATAAAATGGCAGTTGAGCGCTTAAAAAATTATTCTGGAAAATGGGTCTGCCTATGATTGTTTCGATGGTATTGCAGGCGTTATACAACGTTGTAGACAGCATTTTCGTCGCTAATATCGAAGGGGACGGCGTTATAGCAAACCAAGCGTTGACTTTGGCTTTCCCTATACAGATACTTATCATAGCAATAGGCGTCGGCACGGGTGTAGGAATAAACGCCGTGCTATCAAAAAGTCTGGGAGAGCGAGACGGACAAAAGGCAAGCGCGATAGCCGGAAACGGAATATTTTTAAGTCTTGTCATATATGCGGTTTTTTTGTTGTTCGGAATTTTCGGGGCGCGGTGGTTTATATCGCTGTTCACGAAGTCGGCGCAGGTAATCGATATGGGAGCAACTTATCTTCGGATTTGCTGTTGTCTGTCTTTAGGAACGACAGCGTATACGGTTTACGAAAGATTTTTGCAGGCAACCGGAAAAACCATGCTTTCGACAATAGCTCAGATTTCGGGAGCGTTGACTAATATCGTATTGGATTACGTATTTATATTTCCGTTGAATATGGGGACTGCCGGCGCTGCGTGGGCAACGGTAACGGGGCAGTTCGTTTCGCTTTTCGTAGCTATGGGCTTCCATTATTTCGCTAACAAAGAAATAAGCGGACGTTTAAAATATATGAAGCCGAACGGAAGCATTATCAAAAGTATTTACAAAATCGGGAGTACGGCAATCGTTATGCAGGCATTGCTTGCGGTTATGATGGCTGGAATGAACGCGATTTTAGGAACGGCAAAAGTCGACAGTGCGATTTTGGTAGGTTCGTTCGGAATATATTATAAAATTCAGCAAATTGCTTTATTCTCCGCATTCGGTTTGTCAAATACGATAATAACGGTATTGTCGTTCAATTACGGAATGAGAAATAAAAAGCGTTCAAGCGAAAGCGTAAAATACGGCGTTACGGATACGCTTATAGTTACGTTTGTTCTGGCGGTATTATTTGAAATTATCGCCGATCCTTTGTCGGAATTGTTTTCGCTGTCGGGCGGCGCGTCGTCGGCTTTGATAAAGGTCTGCGCAACGGCTACAAGAATCGGCGCGACGAGTTTCATATTTATGGGATTTACCGTTGCCGTTCAGGGAGTTTTGCAGGCATTGGGGTATAGCGTAAAACCGCTTATTTTGTCCGTGATGAGACTTGCGCTTTTTGTCTTTCCTGTGGCGTATCTTTTTACTTTGTCGTCCGACGTCATAGATATCGTATGGTGGACGTTCCTCATAGCGGAAGTGCTGACGTGCGTATTTTCCGCTGTTTTTCTCAGAAAAGCCGTGAAAGACAAGGTATTGTCTTTAGCGGACGTCGAAACCGGAAATAACCGAAACGATACGCTGATAATCACTATTTCAAGAGAACACGGCACGAAAGGCAAACAGATAGGAAAGATTCTTGCAGAAAAACTTGGCATAAAATTTTACGACAAAGAGTTGTCGATGCTGGAAGCTAAACGCCGCGGTTTAAACAATGCTTACGTCGAGCAGATTCAGTCGGAGCAGGACGATTATCAACGTTATATGTCGTTGGAAATTAACAAAGAATCGGCTATCGCTCAAAGCGAAATAATAAGAGAAATAGCACAAAACGAGTCGTTCGTTATCGTAGGAAGATGCGCCGATTACGTTTTGAGAGACTGCGGAATAATTAAGGTGTTTTTGTATGCGCCGACGGACTATAAAATTCAGAGCGTAATGGATATGTACGGCGATTCGGCAGAAGAAGCAAAAAAACGTATTTTAAAAAGCAACGAAGCAAGAGCCGAATATTACGAGTCCGTCACGGGGCAGAAATGGGGTAGCCCTGAAAACTTCGACCTTTGTATAGATTGCTCTTGCGGCAGTGAAAAAGTCGTTGAAACGATATTAAAGTACGTCTTAAAAAGGGAGAACGATAAACCGCTAAACGATAAATCGCAAAACGAGGATACGTTAAACGGTAAAACGCAAAACAACTGAACGCAAATAGATTCAACGGAAAATATAGACAATGCTTGAAACCGTTATCTTAACGCCATATAGGATAAACCGAAATTTGCCGCAATACGAATTACGCAAGTTCTTTTTTGAAATTTACTATTGAAAATGGAATTTTGTTATATTATAATGAAATAAATAAAAAAATTCGGGGCGAAAATATGAAAAAAATTTATCGATTTATCAGACCTATGCACCTTCCTTTTGAAACGGCAAGCATTTTAAAACGAGCTGCAAACGGCTATAAGAAAATCGTCAATATCGACGATAAGAACGGCGTACGGTTTATTGCCCATCGCGGACTTAGCGCATTGCGCCGTGAAAACACGGTATCGTCTTTTAAGGCGGCGGCTAAAGAAAACTATTTCGGAATCGAAACCGACGTGCACGTTACCGCAGACGGACAATACGTAATTATTCACGACGACAATACGTCGAGAGTCAGCAACGCAAATATTGCCGTCGAAGCGTCAACGGCAGAGCAGCTTAAAGCGGTTTCGTTAAGACCGAAAAACGGCGATACTTCCGAAGAAGGAACTAAAATTCCTATGCTGGTCGATTATATCTCGGTATGCAAAGAGGAAAACAAAACAGCCGTTCTGGAATTGAAAAACCACTTTGACGAAAAAAACATCGAAGAGATAATCGATATAATAAGAAAAATGGATTATCTCGACAAAATGATTTTTATATCTTTCGATTGGGATAACTGTTTAACGTTAAGAAAAATCAGCAAAGATTTCAATATACAGTTCCTTTCTTGCCGCTATGACAGAAAACTGATTCCGCATCTTGCCGAAAACAATTTTGCGCTTGACGTTTATTACAGAGATTTGACGAGAGCTCGCATTAAGTTTATGCACGATAAAGGAGTTCTTGTAAATTGCTGGACGGTAGACAGTCGCAGGCATGCAAAAAGGCTTATAAGAAACGGCGTTGATTTTATTACCACGAACGTATTGGTTTAAGCCGGAGAGCTATAGAATAACGGTACGCTTTGTACGATTTTATCGATAGATTTAATCGGAAATCTGAAATCGGCAAAATTTTTTAATCGGTCAAATTCTTTTATACAAAACTCTTTTAAAAAACGCTTTACAAATCGTAAAGCGTTTTTAAATTTTTAAATAAAATTTTCATATAAAAAATAAAATTATCATATAAAACTGAATTTACATATTTCAAAATCCGAATTTCAATATTTTTTGGCCGGTGTTTTAAACGTTGCGTTGTAAGGTCGGCATTTAAGCTAATGGCGGCGGGAAATGCCGAACGCAAAACTGAAACGTATTTATCTAAAACCAAACGAATTTACTCCTTTCAAAATCGTATGTTTTACCGTCGTCAAAGAGCGGCAAAGCGTTTAAATTGCGTTTAAGATTTAAGAAGTAAACGTCTTAATTGGCGTAAAAGTCCGGATAGGATTTTAATACTGTTTTTGCTTACTTCCGAGCTGAGAGTAAATGTTAAAGGATTGTTATAGTCTTTTATGATATACTCGTATTTTTGTTTATTTAGCATAAAGTTGTAAACTTCAAGCGTGCTGTCTATTGTGTGTTCGAGTGAAAATCTCTTAGCGAACTCAGCGTATTCGCTTTTCATTTCGTCGTGCAGATTTTTGTTTTCAATCCAGAAATTTATTTTTTCCGTCAGACTATGCACGCTGCCTTTGCGAAACAGGCTGTTAGGGTGTCTTGAAAACTGTTTCGTGGCGCACATTGTAGCGTCGCTGATAATGGGCACCGTTCCGCAGGCAATAGCTTCGAGACACGATATACTTTCGGTTTCGACGTCGGACGCCTGAATAAAAAGATACGCATTGTTTAGCAATCTCACTAAACCTTCCTGGTTTAAAAACGTGATTTTCAGATTGACCTTATATTTTTTTGCAAGGCGTTCGTAAGCCGCCTGTTTAGGGCCTTTGCCTGCAAGCACTAAAATTATATCGTCGCGGTATTTGCTTTTTCCGATAGCTTTTATGATTAAGTCCTGTCTCTTTTCTTCGGTAAGTCTGCCTACGCTGACGATGAGTATTTTGTCATTATATTCATTTTCCGTATCGCTTAGCCGTTTAAACATCGGGTCATAGCCGTTGCTTATTATGTGCAGATTTTGTTTGTATGCATATTTAAGCACGGTGGCGGCGATACAGCGGCTAGGGCAGTAAATATCTTTTATCCATTCGTGTTTATAATGTATGCCTTTCAGCGTGAGATAGGCTACGTCGGTTGCGCCGATTATGTATTTCATCCCCGCATTGTACGTTATGTTCTGAGCGGAAATATGATAGCAACCTAATATCGGAATATTAAGCTCGTGAGCAATTTTTGCACAGTGAGTGCCCAAGAAAAAAGGCATATAAATATGTACGATATCCACGCCGTTCAAGGCTTTGCGGATTTTTTCATCGTCAGGTTTTGCTATGAGAGAATGCTGTTTTTCAATTATTTTCTGATACGCCGGTATGACAAGTACCGGGAATTCAATTATTTCTTCGTTTCCAATTTTAGTTTTATCTTTGTTTTCCGTGCATAAAATGGTGACCTCATGGCCTCTGTCCAAAAGCCCCTTTACAAAATGCCTTGCCGACATCGACGTGCCGTTTCCCTTGTCCTGATAGATATCGATTACGATTGCAATTTTCATTTTTTCTCCTTCTATATAACCCCGAATATATACTAAAAATCTTCTTTATAATAAATCTTCTTCATAATGTTAACAAGTTAAATATTGATATTATTTGACAAATATTACCGTTTTTATGAAAAAACGATATTTTTTTGTATTAGTTTAAATTATTTTTTTTTGCGGCATATCGGCATATTATGTCGAAATATATTTTTGAAAAACAAAATAGCGTATGTAAAAGAGCGTATATATTGTCAATCGCAATAAAATAAATTCAAAATTAGATTCAAAAATAAATCAAAAAAATATCAAAATAAATTCCAAATCAAATTCTAAATCGATACTTAGATTTAGAAGTATGAGCGACGGCGGTCAAAAGGATTAGCGAATATAAATTTAATATCCGTTTTTTTAGGCAATAAAAAGCGGCGAAATTTGATTTTGTAAGTAAGTTAAAATATTTTTCGGGTATCGGTTGGTTTTTGAAAAAATAAAATCTGTAAAATTTAAATATGCGTAAAATTTAAAATTGAATTTAAGATGAAAGACAATAACGTCTAAAACATAATGATTGTCAGTAATGTTGCAGCCCTAAAATATAGTCGGTAGTGGTCTGATAAAATTCTGCAAGAGCTATTAGTACGGAAATCGGCAAGTCGCGTTTTCCGGTTTCGTATTGGGAATAGGTATTTTGTTTAACGTGAAGATATTCGGCAACGTACGCTTGTGTATAGCCGTTTTCTTCGCGTAGATTTTTTAGTTGTAATTTCATAAATCAATTATAAGTATCTCATTTCGCGATATTGACAATTATCTCAAAATGTGATAAAGTTATACATATTTTGAAAGGAGAAAAGATATGAAGAGGAAATTTTTGGTTGTGGTTTGCATAGTGACCTGCCTGATTTTAGCATTGGCATTATGTGCCTGCGGAACAAATAACGATTCGGCAAAAACCGAAAACGGCGGAAATTCAAGCGGTAGCGGAGAAAACGGAGGCTCGGTCGTAAACGACGACCCGTTGCCAACTGCGGCACAAGTTGTTGAAGCAAGACAGACGGTAGCTAATTCAAACGAACAAAATTATGATTTTTCAGTAAATTTGAGCGGAACTTTGAATTACGGCGGTTACAGCGGAACGGCTAACGCAAATTATGACGGTAAATACCGCTATAATAGGGCTACGGGTGATTTTAGTTTTTACAGAGCGACGAGCGGAATTTTGCTTGCCGATTCGCAAGAATATATTTATACGGAAGGGGACGCAAAAATTAAAATCAACGCAAATGAAAACGGAAAGATTAAAAAAGTTTCCGTAACGTCTACGGATGCGGAAGGTTTGAATCTTATTAACATTCCATTTGTAAAGTTGATTGACTCTTTGCAGGCTAAGCACCTTGTAAATATATGTCTGAACGGCGAAGGTAACAATTATAAGTATAAAGCGACGTTGCATCTTGAAGCGGAATTTGCGCCGCTGCAGTATTTGTTCGATTCTCTTAAAAAATATGAAACGGATATAGAGCTTGGTGGAATTAGTTTTACCAATCCTAACAACGGGGTTATTGTTTATTTTAATATGGCAAACGGCAAACTTTCCGATTTTACTTTCAGTGCGAGCGTTAACGTTCCCATTTCCGGCAGCCTGGTAGAATTTAAACTTACGTATGAACAGAAACTCAGCAATACTACAGTGATTAACCCGTCGATTAAAGATTTTAAGTTGGGTAGCGATTGCGAAAGCGATATTACGCTTATAAACAACGCTATTGCTTCGCTCAGAAACGATGACGTTTATTCTTTGGACGTTTCGGCAATAAACGATTTCGACCCGGGTTGGAACGTTACGGCTATCGTTGACAAATTCTTATCACGCGTATATAAAAACACTATAGTAAACGACGACGTACCGTTTGTTTGTTTTAACGATACTTATGAATATGTAGCTCACACCGAGGAAGAAGGCAAAGAAACGTATAAGTATACAATCGGAAACATTCAGGACGGAAGCGTATATATCGTTTCAAGAAAGGGCACGAATACGGTGACGCTTTTAGAAGACGTCGACGTGAATACTCGTTTTGATTATCTTACGGCCCCGTTCGTTTTGGAAACCTCGGCGGTAGATTGTCTTTCAAAAAGCGTGAGCGACGGTATTACGACCTATCAGATAGGGATAAAAGATTCTTATGCAATTTCAATTCAGGAAAAAATTCTCGAAATGGTAAACTCAAACGACGTTGTAGGCGTTATCAAAGCACAGAATTATTTTAACAACGAATTGTATAACATAAAGAACGCAAACCTGACGGTTGTTATGGAAGGCAGCGCTCTCGTTTCGATAACGATTGAAACCGAAATCAAATATTGTCCGACAGGTGGCGAATATACGGAATCAAACGTAATCTTAAAAAATACGCTCGAACTTCTTGTAAACGACAAACTCAGCAAGGCACAGGAATACACATCTCCTAGCAGTACGGGCAACGTCGTCGGTTTAAGTTCCGCCAGCAAAGCAATAAGATAATTAAACCAAGGCAAACTTGATAGGAAAAGCATTAACTTGATTGGAAAACCATTTAAAACAAAAGGCAAAACGTTCGTTTTGCCTTTTTGATTGATTATTTATTACGTTAGATAATTATTATATTGATTATTTATTACGTTAGATAATTATTATATCGGTTATTTTTAAATTAGATATTTATTATATCGATTATTTATTATATTAAATATTTATTATATTGGTTATTTATTGATTTTATTAAATTAGATATTTATTAGATTAGTTATTATTTAGATTAGTTATTTATATGGATTAT
>JBJETY010000046.1:0-44700 GCA_051883555.1 Christensenellales bacterium
GGAACGCAGGCTTGTGTTGCGCTTAAAGAAGAGGGATACGAAGTCGTTTTGGTAAACAGCAACCCCGCAACGATTATGACGGATACTTTAATTGCCGATAAAGTTTATATGGAACCGCTCGACCTCGAACACGTTGCAAAAATCATACGTTATGAAAGACCGGACGGCTTGCTTTGCTCGATAGGCGGACAGACGGGACTTAATCTCGGAATGCAACTTTATACAAAGGGCATTCTTGAAGAATGTCAGGTAGAACTGTTAGGAACGAGTTACGACGCAATTTCGAAAGCGGAAGACAGAAAACTTTTTAAAGAGCTTTGCGAACAGATAGGCGAACCGATTCTGGAATCGCTCACCGCAACGACGGTGGACGAAGCTTTGGTTGCCGCGGATAAAGTCGGATATCCCGTTATCATAAGACCTGCTTTTACGCTTGGCGGAACGGGCGGCGGTTTTGCGGATAATATCGACGAGCTTGTGCCGCTTGTGAAAAACGCTCTCAAACTTTCCCCCGTAAAACAAGTGCTTGTCGAAAAATCGATAAAAGGCTTTAAAGAAATCGAATACGAAGTTTTAAGAGATAAAAACGACACGGCGCTCGTCGTATGTAACATGGAAAATATCGACCCTGTCGGTATACATACGGGCGACAGTATAGTCGTCGCACCAAGCCAGACGCTTACGAACAAAGAATATCAGATGCTTAGAAACAGCGCGTTGAAGATAATAAGGGCTTTGAAAATCGAAGGCGGTTGCAACGTACAGTTTTCGCTTGACCCGTTCAGTTTTAAATATTACGTAATCGAAGTTAATCCGAGAGTCAGCCGCTCGTCCGCTCTTGCGTCGAAAGCCAGCGGCTATCCGATTGCAAGGGTATCTGCAAAAATCGCTTGCGGACTTACTCTTGACGAGATAGACATAGCCAACACTAAAGCGGCGTTCGAACCGACTTTGGACTACGTCGTAACAAAAGTGCCGAGATTTCCTTTCGATAAGTTTGCCGACGCAAACAGAACGCTCAGCACGCAGATGAAAGCGACGGGCGAAGTTATGGCAATAGGCAGAACGATTGAAGAAAGCCTTTTAAAGGCAGTGCGCTCTCTTGAAATCGGAGCGAATCATTTGCAGCTTGATAAATTCAAAGATATGTCGCGTCACGATTTAGTTGACTGCATAATCGAAAACACCGACGAACGTATCTTTGCGATAGCCGAAGCTTTCAGAAAGGATATTCCCGTCGATTATATATATCTATTGACGAAAATCGACCGATTCTTCCTTGAAAAGGTTTTGCATATTACCGAGCTTGAAAAAGAACTTAAAGAGTCGGGAAAAAGCGTGGAAGCGTTGTATAAGGCAAAACGTTTCGGCTTTTCAGACGAATATATAGCATCCTTATGGGATATGACGGCGGCTCAGGTATATAGCATGCGAAAGGAAAACGGAATCGTGCCCGTATATAAAATGATAGATACCTGCGCAAGCGAGTTCAAATCGTACATACCGTATTTTTATTCGACCTATGAAAGGGAAAACGAATCGATTGTAACGAGCGATAAAAAAGTTATAGTTTTAGGTAGCGGACCGATAAGAATCGGACAGGGCGTCGAATTCGACTACTCAACCGTACATGCCGTATGGGCGCTCAAAGAAGAGGGATATGAAGCGATTATCATAAACAACAATCCCGAAACCGTTTCTACCGATTATACTTTGTCGGATAAACTTTATTTCGAACCGTTGACGTTCGAAGACGTAATGAACGTAATAGACCTTGAAAACCCGGACGGCGTTATCGTTGCGCTCGGCGGACAAACGGCGATAAATCTTGCAGACGACCTTGCCGCCGCGGGAGTAAAAATTATAGGCAGCGACAGCAAAGCGATTGCAAAAGCCGAGGACAGAGACCAATTTATAGAAGTGCTCAATTCTCTTGAAATTCCTATGCCGAACGGCAGAGCGGTGTTCAACGTGGACGACGGCGTAAAAGCCGCAAAAGAGATAGGATATCCCGTACTCGTACGACCGAGTTACGTTCTGGGCGGAAGAATGATGAGAATAGTTTACGATGAAAAGTCACTGAAATTATTTTTGTCGGAAGCGGTTAAACTCAATAAAAAGCACCCTGTACTTATAGATAAATACATAATCGGCACGGAATGCGAAGTTGACGCCGTATGCGACGGAAAGGAAGTATTTATCCCCGGCATTATGGAACATATCGAAAAAGCGGGCGTACACTCGGGCGATTCCATGAGCGTTTATCCGGCTCGTTCGCTTGGCGATAAGGTTGAAAAAGTTATCGTCGACTATACGCAGAAAGTAGGCGTCGCCTTAGGTCTTGTCGGACCGTTCAACATTCAGTTTATAGTGGACAGAAAGGATAACGACAAAGTTTATATAATCGAAGTAAACCCGAGAAGTTCCCGTTCCGTTCCTTTCCTTGCAAAATCGACGGGCGTACCGATTGCAAACGTTTCCACAAAAGTTATGCTGAATAAAAGCCTTAAAGAGCAAGGTTACGTCGGGGTATATCCGAAAAAAGACAGATGGTACGTAAAGGCGCCGGTTTTCAGTTTTTCGAAGCTCAGCGGACTCGACGCGGTTCTGTCGCCTGAGATGAAATCGACGGGCGAAGCTATCGGTTACGATAAATCGATAAACAGAGCTATACTTAAAGCGATTAAAGCGTCGGGAATGAAAGTGGCAAATTACGGAACGGTTTTTGCAACTATTGCGGATAAAGACAAAGACGTCGCTTTGCCTCTTCTTAAAAGGTTTTACGACTTAGGTTTCAATATCGAAGCTACGAGCGGAACGGCGGAATTTTTGAAACAGCACGGAATACGTACGAGAGTCAAAAAGAAGATTTCGCAAGGTTCGGAAGAAATTCTGGAATCGTTGAGAAAAGGCTACGTAACGTACGTTGTCAATACGATAAGCGAAGGAGAAATGACGGGAGCAAAGGACGGAGTAAAAATCAGACGTACGGCAATCGAAAACAACGTTCCTGTGTTTACGTCGCTCGATACGGTCAGCGTTTTGCTTGACGTGCTCGAAGAAACTACAATGGGGATTTCTTGTATATAATGAAAAATCAGATTTTAACGATAAAAGAGAACAAACAAATATCCGACGACGTTTTTCTTATGAAATTCGAAAAGGAAGAAAACGAATATAAGGCGGGACAATTCGTTGAACTGAAAGTGGACGGATTTACGCTTAGACGACCTTTCGGCGTATACGACTTTGAAAACGGCGAACTCAGCCTTTTATATAAAGTCGTAGGACAAGGGACTGCAAAGATGTCTGCAATGCAAAAGGGCGAAAAGTTAGACGCATTAACCGAACTCGGAAACGGATTCAACGTCGACAAAGCAAAAAAACCGCTTTTGATAGGCGGCGGTTTAGGGGCGGCGCCGCTTTACTACTTAGCTAAAAAGTTTAAAGAAAAGGGGATAACCGCCGAAACGTTGCTTGGAGCCAAAACGCAAAGCGACCTGGTGTTTTTAGACGATTTCAAAAAGGTGGCGGACGTAAAAGTCGCAACTGACGACGGCACGGCGGGCTTTTACGGCAACGTCGTCGAAGCGTTAAAGCATTATGATTTCGATTACGATTTCTATTATGCGTGCGGCTCGCTGGCAATGCTTAAGTGGGTTGCAAGTTATTCTACGAAAGGTGAAATATCAATGGAATCCAGAATGGCGTGCGGTTTCGGAGCTTGTATGGGTTGTTCGATTATGACGACAAACGGTGCCAGAAGAGTTTGCAAGGACGGACCGGTTTTCAATGCAAAGGAGATAATTTTTGAGTAATTTAAATTTAAACGATTTTAATTTGAAAGTAAATTTGTTCGGTTATGAACTTAAAAATCCCGTTATACCGGCAAGCGGAACTTTCGGTTTCGGATACGAATTTGCCGACGTTTACGATATAAACTGTCTCGGTTCTATATCTTTAAAAGGAACGACTCTTAACGAAAGATACGGCAATCCTTTGCCGAGAGTCGCCGAATGTCCTGTCGGAATGTTGAATTCAATCGGATTGCAGAACAAGGGCGTAGATAAAGTTATATCCGAAGAAATCGAAAAGCTGAAAAAGGTTTACGACGGAAAGGTGATTGCAAACGTCGGCGGACACAGCGTTGACGAATACGTCGAAGTAGTGCGTAGATTTAACGAATGCGACAAAGTGTTTGCAATCGAACTTAACGTTTCCTGTCCTAACGTAAAGGGGGGCGGTATGGCTTTCGGAACGAATCCGTCGATTGCGGAAAATCTCGTTAAAGCGGTAAAAGCGGTTGCAAAAAAGCCTGTTATGGTCAAACTCAGCCCTAACGTCACCAGCATAACGGAAATGGCAAAGGCCGTCGAAGGGGCAGGCGCGGACGGCATAAGTTTGATAAACACGCTTGTCGGTATGCGGATAGACCTGGCGACGAGAAAACCTATACTAGCAGTGGGAAGCGGCGGTTACAGCGGAAGAGGCGTTTTCCCTGTTGCGGTGAAAATGGTAAACGACGTATACAAGGCGGTTTCCGTTCCTATTGTAGGAATGGGCGGAATTACGTCGGCAAGAGAAGCGGTTGAAATGATGATGGCGGGAGCGACGGCAGTTATGGTCGGTACGGAAAATCTTGTAAATCCGTATGCGGCGAAACAAATAATAAACGATTTGCCTAAGGTGCTTAACGAATTAAACGTAAAAGATATAAATGAAATTATAGGGAGCGTAAGATGAAAGACGTTATGATAGCCTGCGATTTTGCAGACAAAGAAGAACTGAATTTGTTTCTCGATAAGATGGGAGATGAAAAGCCGTTTTTAAAAATCGGCATGGAGTTGTTTTACCGTGAAGGAGCGCCGCTCGTTAAAGAGCTTAAAAGCAAGGGGTATAAAATCTTTTTGGATTTAAAACTTCACGATATTCCGAACACCGTTTACAAAGCGATGAAAAATCTCGGAAAACTGGGCGTAGACGTTACGAACGTACATGCAGGCGGCGGAATCGAAATGATGAAAGCGGCAAAGCGCGGACTATTAGAAGGCGGTGATAAAAATGCAAAACTGATTGCCGTGACTATTCTTACGTCGCTTGACGATAATACGGTTAAAGACGAATTGGGTATAAATATGCCTGCCAAAGAAGCGGTTAAAAAATATGCGGAAAACGCCGCAAAAGCAGGACTTGACGGAATAGTATGTTCGCCGTACGAAGCGAGCATAGCAAAGGAACTCAATCTTATATCCGTTACGCCGGGCATAAGACTCGAAGGCGACAACGTCGGCGACCAAAAAAGAGTGGCGACGCCGTCTTTTGCAAAAGAGCAGGGAAGTGATTACATAGTTGTCGGCAGGTCGATAACGGGCGCAGAAAATCCGCTTGAAGCATATTTAAAATGCAAAAAAGAATTTTTAGGCTGAAATCGATAATTCGGCGGAAGAAATTTTTGAAGAAATCTATAGCATATTAAGCGTTTAATCGGTTGTTTGAGAAAAATCGCCGAATAAAACGTTTAATTTGACAGGAAAGGCAATTAAAAACGAAACAAAAAATTAAAAAGGGTGATATAATTATGGAAATAAAACAGTTAAATACAGAAATAGAAGTAGCAGAGATTTTACTTTCAATCAAAGCGGTCTTTTTAAGACCGTCCGAGCCTTTTACGTGGGCAAGCGGAATTAAGTCGCCTATTTATTGCGACAACCGTTTGACTCTTGCATATCCCCAAAAAAGAAAATTTATCGAAAATGCGATGGCTCAAATCGTAAAAAACGAATATCCCGAATGTGAAGTGCTTTACGGAACTTCAACGGCTGGTATTCCTCATGCGGCGATAATGAGCGAAATTTTACAGCTTCCTATGGGATACGTCAGAAGCAGTGAAAAATCTCACGGCAGAGAGAACAAAATAGAGGGAGCAGACCCTAAGGGCAAGAAAGTCGTTGTTGTGGAAGATTTGATTTCAACGGCAGGTTCTTCGATTGACGTGGTTAACGCATTGAGAGAGAGCGGCGCTCAAGTGTTGGGAATCGTGTCCGTGTTTACTTACGGACTTAAAAAGGGCGAAGAAAAGCTGAGACTTGCAGAAGTAAAAAACGTATCTCTTTCAAACCTCGACGCCGTTTTGGAAGCGGCTATAAAAAACGGTTATATTACGGACAGAGAAAAACGCATGCTGCTTGCTTTCAGAGAAAATCCGCAGGACGCGTCCTGGCAATCGGTTGAATAAGACGGATTGCAAAACGGAGCGACGCGACGTTCTCGTTTAACAAAAGGAGCAAATTATTAAAACTTTCAACGAATTAAACATCAAGGACGAGATAAAATCGGCGATAGCCGAAATGGGGTTTACAATTCCTACGCCCGTTCAGCAAGAAGTGATACCTGTTTTGCTTGACGGAAAAGACTGTTTGGCGCAAGCGCCGACGGGTACGGGCAAGACGTGCGCTTTTGGATTGCCGCTTGTGGAAAAAATCGACGCAGACAATTCTTTGGTACAGGGTCTCGTTCTTTGTCCTACAAGGGAACTTGCAATGCAAATCGAACGCGAACTTAAAAAGATTGCGTCGAATACGCCCGTTCGTATAACGGCTTTATACGGCGGAGAGAACATTGAAAAACAAATGGCGGCTTTAAGACGTAAACCGCATATCGTGGTAGGAACGCCGGGCAGAGTAATAGACCATATTCGCCGAAAGACCTTAAAACTTCACGGAACGACGGCGTTTATTCTCGACGAAGCGGACGAAATGCTGGATATGGGATTTCGAGGCGACATCGAGCAGATTGAGAAAAAACTTCCGTCGATACGTCAGACGGCTTTGCTCAGCGCAACCATGCCGAAAGAGATTATGGAGATATCCGCAGGATATCAGTTAAATCCCGTAAAAATAAAAACTACCGTGGGCGAGTCGGAAGTTCCGCAGATTAAACAACTTTACGTAAAACTTTCAGAAGATAAAAAATACGAAGCGTTCAAACGTATTTTAAGAGAAAAAGATTTCAAGTTCGTATTGGTATTTTGCAATACGAAAGCAAGAGTCGACGCTTTATATGAAAAGCTTGACGGCGACGGATATCTTTGCGCAGGCTTGCACGGCGATTTAAAGCAACGTTTTCGAGACAAAATCATGAAGGCGTATCGAGCAAAACAGCTTAACGTGCTCGTCGCAACGGACGTAGCCGCAAGAGGGATAGACGTTGACGGAGTCGAAGCGATTTTCAATTACGACGTGCCGCTCGACGAAGAGTTTTACGTTCACAGAATCGGCAGGACGGCGAGAGCAAACAAAACGGGCGAAGCCATATCTTTTGTTACGAAAAAAGATATATATAGACTTAATCTGTATGAAAAGCTCACCAAAACGCCGATAGAAGAATTGATACTCGACGGACTAAGCGAAGGTTTTACGGCAAAAAACAAAAAAGAAGAAACGGTCAAACTGTTTTTAAATCTCGGAACGAAAGACCGTATCAACGACGCGGAATTGAGAAAATTCGTAAGCGTTAATTCTTCTCTATCCGTAGACGAAATAAAAAACGTCAAAGTGTTGGAGCTGTATTCGTTTTTCGAAGTAAAGGCGGAATATTTAAATCAGGCGCTTGCCGTAAGCGGCGCAAAACATTCCGGAAGGTTTATCACGGTTGAGCAGGCAGGCAAAGAAAAGCAGAGCGGCGGCATAAAAAACGTTTACGGCAAAAGCAAGGACGGCAAAGAAAAATCGGGCAATAAAGCAGGCAATAAAAATTCGGCTAAAGCTAAAAAGAGCGGAAGCAAAACGCAAACCAATAAGCCGGACGTCGAAAAAAAGAAAAATTCCGCTTTGGACGAAAAACCGAAAAAACGATATTACTTCGATGAGTTCGAAGACGATTATCCGGCAAGTTTTTCGGGCTTTACGGAAAGAGGCAAAAAGGGCGGAGCTCAAAAGGGCACGCAAAGTCGCTCGAACAACGGCAAGGGCAATAAAGCGGCGGTTAAAACCGACAGACGCTTTGAAGAAAGAAAGGGCAGCGGCAAATATAAAGCCAAAGGCGGAAACGGCAGAAATAAAAGTTCGGATAACCATACGGGGAAATCAAAAGGGAACACGTCTCGCCGCAACAGCACGGAGCGGAATAAGTCAGGGGGCAATACGTACCGAGGCGGAAACGGCAAGCGGAAATAATTGCACCTTGACAGTATCATTATACGGGGTTATAATGATATAGCTACAAAGCATAAGGAGAAAATTATGGACGAAATCAAAAGCGAAGCAGTCGAAGAAACTACGGCTGTGACACAAGAGTCCGCCGAAGAAACTACGGAAGTTACCGAAGAAAACGGCGGAACTGAAAAGAAGAAAAGAAAACTCCCTCAATGGCTTCAGAAACTTGTCGATAAAATTCAGGCAAACGAAGACGTCAGACAGATGGTATTATTTACGTTGTTCAGTATGATTTGCGGAGCGTCTCAGCTTATCATAACCTACCTGCTCTCTTTGTTAAGACTTGCGTCGGGTACGATATTGGCGGAAAAGTTCGTCGGTCTCCCGGTGGGAAGCATAAACATATTTGCCTACGATTCGACAGGTGAATTTATCGGTTTCTTAGTCGGTTCGATAGTAGGTCAGGTATTGACGTTTGTATTGAACAGAAAAAAGACGTTCAAGGCGACGAACAATCTTGCGGTGTCTATCACTATGTACGTTATACTCGCTTTGTTTATCATCTTTATGCAAACGTTGCTCGGCGGCGCTATCACAAAAGCTTGCTGGAACGCAAAACCTGACGCAACCGAATTCCTTGCACTTCTTTACAACCTTGCAGGACAGGCAGTAGCAGGTATTGCCGCATTGATTATAAGCTTCCTTGGCAATAAATTCCTCGTTATGCGCGATTGGGGAAAGAAGAAGAGAGAAAAAGAGGCATTGCAAGCCGAAGTTTCGGTCGAAGAAGATAGCGACAAACAATAACGATAAATTGTAAAAACGGCGTAAACCGTTTTGCAAAAATATTAATAAGAGAAGACCTGACGGTCTTCTCTTTAACTAAAAAGCAAAATCGTTCAAAAGTACAAAGATTTAAAAAGGCTGCTACGACGATAATATAAGATTTGATAATGATAGATTTTAAAACGGCATAAACGGTTATTATAACGATACAAAACGTTTATCATAACAATATAAACCGTTTTTAATGATATGAAAGGTTATTATAACTATAAAGCGGTTTATCACTAAAAAAGCTTTTACGTTCATATTAGGCAGACCTTTTTCAGAAAAGAAGAAAAAAGCATAAAAATTTGAAATAATTAAACGAGAGAAGAAATAAGATAAGAAATGAAATCGATTACGGAATTATATAAGATAGGGCGCGGACCGTCAAGTTCGCATACAATGGGGCCGTCAAAGGCCGCAACGCTTTTTTCAGAAGCCATGCCGATTGCCGATAAATACAAAGCGGTTTTATACGGCTCTTTGGCATTGACGGGAAAGGGACATCAGACGGATAAAGCGATTATCGAAGTCCTTGGCGACAAATGCGAGGTGGAGTTTAATACGACCGAGCAGAATTTAAAGCACCCGAACACTATGCGGTTGATTGCCTATAAGGACGGAAAAGAAGCGCTCGAATGGGAAGTATTGTCGGTCGGCGGCGGAGCGATTCAGGTTGTCGGGCAGCCGGTCACAGAGAGCGAAGAAGTATATCGTCTGAACACTTTTGACGAAATTAAGAAATATTGTTATGAAAACGATATGACTTTGCCCGAGTACGTATATTCCGTCGAGCCGTTTATCAAGCCTTATTTGAAAAAGGTATGGAAAGCCATGTGCGAATCGATAGCTCGCGGCGTAAAGGCAAGCGGCGTTCTTGACGGCGGTCTCGAAGTCGCCCGAAAAGCAAAGAGATTTTTTCTTGAACAGAAAAACGATAAATTTATGGAAACGAAAGAAGGTCGTCTTATTTGTGCGTACGCATTTGCCGTCGCCGAAGAAAATGCAGACGGCAAAGTTATAGTCACGGCGCCTACGTGCGGAAGTTGCGGAGTAGTGCCGAGCGTTTTAAGATATATGCAAGAGCGATATGCGTATTCTGACGACAAAATCATAGACGCATTGGCAGTGGCGGGACTAATAGGAAACGTTATAAAGCAGAACGCGTCGATAAGCGGTGCGGAATGCGGATGCCAGGCGGAAATCGGTTCTGCATGTTCTATGGCGGCGGCAGGAGTCGCTCAGCTTATGGAAATGGAAATAGAGCAGATTGAATATGCCGCAGAAGTGGGAATGGAACATCATCTGGGTTTGACGTGCGATCCCGTGTGCGGTCTCGTACAGATTCCTTGCATAGAGAGAAATGCGGTTGCCGCCATGATGGCAATGACGGCGGTCAATTTTGCAAATTTTCTGACCGTAACGAGAAAAGTATCGTTTGATACGATCGTAAAAACCATGTATGAAACGGGAAAAGATTTGCCTAGCGGATATCGCGAGACAAGCACGGGCGGTTTGGCGAAGAACTATAAGGGGCATATAAAGTCGCAAACTAAAGCCGATAAATAACTTGTTTTAAAGTAGGAATTATCGTAAGAATAAAATAAATTTTATCAACTTAAACACGTTTTTATTAATTTAAACACGGATTTATTAACTTAAACACGGATTTTTTATTTAATACGGCTTTATCAACTTAACGCATCGGGATAAAACGAAACTGCCGTATAAAAGCGAATAAGTAAATAAATGTATATTGAGTAAAAGCAGGACAAGATAAAAGCAAACAAAAAAAAGCGAATTTTAAATTCCAACCGTAAAAATGAAACAGAGATAAGCGTAAAGACAAATAAAGCGAAAATAAAAACAACAAAACGGAGAAAGCAAAAACAAAGATAAAATAATAAAAGCAAAAATAGAAAGAACGAAAGAAGCGGAAAAAGCAAAAGAAAAAATTTACAAAAGTTGTGAATAAAATTTTAAATTTCTGTTGACGAAGCTCGAATGCTAGTGTAAAATAGGATAAAAGGAGCGAACGCAAATGAATAAACAGTTTAAAGATTCAATAAATAAAGCCTATGGCGACGCAATAAATGCGATGGAGGAAGGAAAGCCTGTAAAACTTGTCAGACTGTCTTTGCTCGAATGTGCCGCAATTCTTGAAGCGGTAGCAAAAATCGAGTTTTCCGAAAGAACGAAACTCAATGCTTTAGGTTACAAACTTTTGGGCGTTGCAAAAAAACTCGGTACCAATGAAATGGACGTCGAAAGCGCATATCAATTTTTGACGGGCTCGAAGCTCATTGTCGGCAAAAATAAGGCAGGCGCTAATAAAAAGGAAGAATCAATCGATATCGACGCGGAACTTGATGCTCTTGCAAAAATGGATATAAACGAAAAGACGACGGAAAAGGAAAGCAATAAAGAATCGTCTTATTCACAAAATAGCGATAAAACGGTTTCGGATTCTAAAGCCGATACGAAAACGTTCGACAAATCCGAAGAAGAGATAAAAAAAGATTTTGCAGATGAAGACAAGACGGATAGCGACGGTTTTATGCCGTACGTAAAAACGGCGGGACAAAAGAAAGGAGAACTCAGAGTATCGACTCTCAGCGAATACGTCGGTCAGGAAAAAATAAAGCCGCTTTTAAAAGAAGCGATAGCGGCGGCAAAAAGCAGAAACGAACCTTTAGAACACGTTTTGATGTTCGGTTCGGCGGGACTCGGAAAAACGACGCTTGCAAAAATCATTGCAAACGAAATGGGCGGCGAGTGTATCGTAATGAACGGAGCCACGATAAAAGACGTCGACGACTTTATCGACGTAATCAAAACGGTAAAGAGGGGCGACGTCGTATTTATTGACGAAATTCACAGAATGAGCACGGCCGCGGCGGAATCGATTTATAAGGCGATGGAAGATTTCGAATTGCAATTCATTCAGAAGAGCCGTGGCGGCGTTGCAAAAAACGTCGATATGAAATTACCGCCGTTCACGCTTATCGGAGCGACAACGCATAGCGGACTTTTGACAAAACCTATGCGAGACAGATTTTCGATTAAATTCAAACTTGAACCTTATACTGTAGACGAACTTGCTATTTTAGCGACGAATTCCATGAGAAAATTGGGATACGAATTTGCAGACGGCGCTGCGGTTGAAATAGCGAAACGCAGCAGAGGAATTCCGAGAATATGCAATTCGTTTGTAAAAAGAATCAGAGACAAAGCTCAACTTCTCGGCGTGCAAGTCATATCTAAAGAGCTTGCAGAAATTTATTTCAAATCTGCCGGAATAGATGAAAACGGACTTGACGAAGCAGACGTAGCTTATATGACGACGCTTTTCAATAAATTCGGCGGAAATCCGGTTGGAATAGATACGCTTTGCGCAGCGTTAGGCGAAGGAAGAAATATCGTCGAAGAACAAATTGAACCGTATCTTATATATTTAGGTTTTATTAACGTATCGTCAAGCGGCAGAGAGTTGACGCCGACAGGAGAGAATTATATCAAATCAAAAAGCATAAAGAAATCGAACGAAAACTTTTACGTAGAACCTGAGAAGGTTGACGAAGAAAGAGACGAATCGGGCGACGAAGTAGAAGACGAGGAAGCTTTAAATCGAAACGATATTGAAGACGAAGCGGACGAAGCCGTCGACGAAGCTGACGAAGAATCAGGCGACGAAGCGGACGAAGAAGAAGTCGAAGAGGAATCTGACGAATACTATGAGGCGGAAGATAACCTTAATTTGGAGGACGATTCCGACGACGGCAAAGAGTCTGACGGCGAGTCGGAAGAATAATCGTTGCCAAAACGAGCTTTAATCAATAGGCGGAAAGCCGATAGATAACCGTCGAAATAGACGACTGATAAAAAACAGACGATTGATAAATATGATTATTACCTGTATATGATGAACACCTTTTTATACGGCGATGAAGATTATTTAATAAAACAGAAATATTTCAGATACGGTCTGGTGTATTATACCGCGGCTGAAGAAGCGTTAAATTCTCTGTCGCATGCCTTAGGCGGCGTGCTTGGCATAGCCGTTCTGATTGTTTTTTATTTATTGTCGGATAGCGTTGTCGATAAAGTTGCTGCGATTATCAGCGGACTTTTTATTGCATTACCTTACGTAAACTCCGCTATATATCACGGACTGACCGATTTAAAAATGAAGGCGGTCTGGCGAAGAATCGACCACTCGTCTATATGCTTTATAATTATCGGTTGCGCAACTCCCATGGTGTTATGTTTAAGTCAGACGGCTTACAATTTTGCCGCAATGGGGATAGCGATTGCCGTGTGTCTTATAAATATCACGGGTTGCGGAATAAGTCTCAAAAGATTTTCGAAAATTGCCTTGTGCCTTGACTTTGTAGTAGCGTTTTTATTTACGGCGGCATACATAATGCTGAAAGATATAATTCCAAAAGGCGCAAGGATATGTTACGTAACGGGCGCCGCAGTGTGTCTGCTTGCAATGATTGCATACGCTGTAAGAAAAAGGTACGCCCATACGATTTTTCATTTTATGATGCTTTTCGGAACGGCGATTTTCTTTGTAGCAGGGTATATTATTTATTGTGCGGCATAAAATGATTGTTAAGCCGAAGGAATGATATGCAGATAAAAATTTTCTAAATTAGTAAATTTTTCCAACAAAAATAGTTGACAACGTTTTGTTGTTATTATAAAATTAAACCATAAAAAAACAAGGAGAATCAAATATGGCAGTAGGAAAAGGATTAAAAGGATTATTGATTGCGATTATCGTTATCGTTGTCATTGCGTTGATAATCGGTATTGCGGCAATAGTAGTGCTTAACATGACTCCGAACAAGCTCGGATTCGGCGATAAAGCAATTATAAACGGCGAAAGTTTCGATAGCCTTGGCCTTGGTGACGTAAAGCTTATCAATATTATCAAACAGTTTAAGAATATATATGACCCTGACGAAAAGAGCATCGTTAAAAACGGATACAGCGCGGGCAGTGAAAAGCCGGTTGCCGACAGCAATCTGAAAACCGGATCTAACGTGTCCGTAGTTGGCGGCGAGGTTGATTATTCTTCGCTTATCACGAATACGGTTGAATACGATAAAGAATATTTGCTTACGTACGACGATAAAACGCTTGCTTACATATTCGACCGGATGATTTCGTCTTCCGACGGTTCGAATGCGGCAATTAAAGCTTTAGTCGAAATGAAAGCTTCCGTTAAAGAAGTTACGATTACAAAATCAAACGGAGAAGCTCAGTTCAGAATCGTAATGGCGGCAGACCTTAAAGATTTCAAAGCACAAATCGACGAAGCTCTCGGTTCGGTTGCCGGAATCATAAAAGTACCTGATACCGTTTATATGGTTTCATATCTTAAAGTCGATAACGTTGACGGAAACGGAGAACTTTGTTTAAGCTCGATTTCTTTGAAACTTAACGACCAGAGCGAAGGCGTGACGAAAGCGGTTTTGAAAGTTCTTTCAAGTCAGGCAGGACTTTCGGGCGACAGCGAAGAAGAAATCAATAAAAACGTAGCGGAAGCAATTACCACGGTTGTGTCGCACCTTGGGAAAATCGGCACGGCAACGGAAATCAACGCAACGACAAAGGAAATAACCGGAACGGCAAATATCGGAATAACGGGCGTTATGATGAACAAAATTTCGGTCATTACGTATAAGAAATAATTAAAAATTAAAAGTGGGAAGGGAATAAAGGAAGGGAAGAAAACCGACGCGTAATGCGTCGGTTTTTCATTGATAAATTTCATTGATAAATTTTAATTCTATTATAAATCGTTAAATCGACAAATTTATTATCAAAGTTACAAATCTATTATAAAATCGGCGTAATTGTCAAATCGGCGTAATTGTCAAATCGGCGTAATTGTCAAAGAGCGTTTTCGTCAAATACTTTTTAAACGTCGACAATTGAATTGAGCAATCGTGACTATCGTTTATTTGTGTCGTAAATTTATTAAACAATCGTGCGATAATCGTTCGGTTATTATTTTAAAAGCGATTGCGCCAGGGCGTCGATTTGCGACAGATTTTCATCGCTGAGACTTGAAATTATTTTTACTTCCTGTTCGATAAACGTTAAGTTCTTTTGAGAAGAAAGTTTATCTTTCATAACTTTTGCAGCCATAGGTGCCCATGAGCCGTTTTCGATGAAACCTACGGTGCGGTTTTGGAAATTTCTTTCTACGATAGCGTTTATAAGCGAATTCATGCAAGGGAAGATTGTACCGTTGTATGTGGTCGTTGCGAAAACGATTTTTGAATATTTAAAGCAGTCAGCCACCGTTTCTGCCCAATCGGTTCTTGCAACGTCGACGACTTTAAAATCGGTTTTGCCTTTTAACCGTTTTGCGAGTTCTAAAACGGCGTCTAAAGTGTTTCCGTAAATAGACGTATAAGCAATAAGCACGCCGTCCGTTTCGGGCAGATAACTTGACCATAAGTTATATTTGTTTAAAATTTCGCTCAAGTCGCCTGTAAGAGCCGGGCCGTGCAACGAATAGACGTTTTTAATTTCAAGGGCGGAAAGTTTTTTCAATGCCGCTTGTACCTGAGCCCCGTATTTTCCTACAATGCCTATATAATATCTTCTTGCTTCGTCAAGCCAAGGTTCGTCGCAGTCGGGAGTTCCGAATTTGCCGAAAGCGTCAGCCGAAAACAAACTTTTTGTAGCGGTTTCATACGTCATCATAACTTCCGGCCAGTGAACCATAGGCGTGAAAAAGAATTTCAGCGTTGTTTCACCGAGGCAAAGTTCTTCGCCGTCTTTGACTTCCTGCGTGTTAAACTCAAAGCCTCTGAAATATTGTTTCATCATCTGAACGGTTTTTGAATTTGCAACTATAACGGCAGACGGGAATGTTTCTGCAAAAAGTTTTATACATGCCGAATGATCGGGTTCCATGTGTTGGACAATGAGGTAATCGATTGGTTTGTTGCCTCTTGCAGCGTTCACGTTTGCAAGCCATTCTTTTTTGAAGTTACCGTCAACGGTATCTATCAAAGCGGTTTTATCGTCCGTAACGAGATAAGAATTGTAAGCCATTCCGTTAGGGACGGAATATTGCCCTTCGAACAAATCGATTTTTGTATCGGAAACGCCGACGTTTATGATGTGTGACATAAATTTCTCCTTAAAACTTATTTAACCTTAAGCAAAAAGGTTAAATTAAGTATAAGTCCGCTATATTTTGTTGTCAACAAAAAACGATAACGCCGTAAGCGTTATCGTTAAACGAATGTAAATATAGTCGCCCTTCGAGCGTTTTGCTTAAACGCCTATACGGTGTTTATAGATTAAGCCTTATTGAAAACGATTGCGATAAGTTCGTCGGTTGACATAAGTTTCGTTGCGGTTTTGATTACGGATTTTGCCTTGGAAACGATAAGGTCTTTTGTCAGACCGGACGTCAATACGTTTAAGGAAACGGAATTATTCGTGTACACGGAGGCGAGAACGTCGCAAACCGAATTCAGAACGGTTTTTGCCACGGCGGACGAGTCGTTTAGAGTGCCGATTTTTATCGTTGCGTTAACTAAGGTTATCGAGTCGCAAATATTTTTTATAGCGTCGTCGACAGGCATACCTATAACCGTTGAGGTGATATAAGATTTTTTTGATTCGTCGATATTTTCCGAGTTGTCGAGATTTATTTTGCATATTTCGTTGTTGCTGTTTATAGCTATATCGAAATCGACGCTTTTTTCGTAATCGTCGTCGATAAATACGTTCATATAAGTTAAATCGGAAACTCCGACGTTGTCTGCGGTAATAGTCGAAAAACTTAATATAAAGATGAAAATCGCACAAATAGCGTATGCGACGGGAACGACGAATTTTTTAGCTTTTACCCACGTCAGGGTTAATGCAAGACTTCTGTCCGGTTTTTGTTTTACAACGGGAGTCGCTTTGACTTTGCAGTAGACCTCAGGTTGGGCAGAAGTGATTTCATTATTCAGTTGTTTTTTAAATTCTTCAAATTTCATCCTCTTCCTCCAATCTTTTTTTCAGTTTTGCCACCGCATTTCTGTATGCCCATAAAACCGTACCTAAAGGCTTTAAAAGCATATCGGCGATTTCACGGTGTTTATAACCGCCTACAATATGCAATAAAACGATTTGTTGTTCTGATTTATTGAGCGTTTCTTTGATGATTTTTATCATCGGCGACGAAAGTTTGTCGTCGATTTCGTATTCGCCGAAATTGTTTGCCTGTTCCGTAAAATCCGTAGGCGCTTCACGTTTTTGCTTTTTGATTTCATTAAGCGCAAGGTTTTTTGCGATGGTGAATATCCAGGCGGAAGCGTTTGTTCCCGCTTTATATCCGTCTATCGAGTTACGCATTTTGATGTATGTATTTTGCAATAAGTCTTCGGCCGTATGATAATTTTTCGTATACGTTAAAATAAACGAAAAAAGTCCTCGTTTCGTTTCTTCGTAAATTACGTCAAACGCTCGTTCGTCTCCGTTTTTGAGACGAACCATATATTTGTCAAGTTCGACTTTATCCATAATGGTATTATACCATATATTAAGTTTTATATATTAAATTTTACACGCATTATTTGCGCGTATTAAATTTTTCGCAAATCGTCTTTTATTATTTAACAATCGACCAAAAGGTTTTATTTGTTAAATTGTAAAATAAAATCACAACGTATTAGATAAGGCGAAAAATTATAGCGATTTATCTTTGCTCTATAGCGATTTATCTTTGCTCTTTTAAATTTTGACGTACGTCGATTTGAGAAAACCGAAGTAATCTTAGCGATGAGAAATTTTAAATTGACGGGACCTTGATTACGTGGAGTTTAAAAATTATATTTTATAGTTTTTAATATCATCGGACGGTTAAACTTGTCGGGTAGTTAAACTTATCGGACGATTAACGTATAAGCGACAAAACGTAATTTAACGGCGAAACCGTTTAGGGCGGCAAAGCAGAAAATCAAATGAAAAAATTAAAAACTAAATTTAAGATAGAACGGCATATTGTGGATAATTGCAAAAAAATGAAGCGACCTTACGGTCGCTCCATAATTACTTAGAAGATTTAGACTTCTTTTGAGTTGAATCGCAACCGCAGTTGCTTGCTCCGCAACCGCAATTCTTTGTCGTTGATTTTGACGACTTGACTTGTTTTGAATTCGACATATTCTTCTCCTTTGAACCTTAGTTCATAATTATTTTGTACAATAAAAGAAAAAATATTCATTACAAAGCGCAGAACGTAAATCTGTCGAAAATATGCGAAAAAGAGAGTATTCTGTTATAATTGGTGAAAAACAAGTGAAAAATAAGTGAAAAAGTAGTGTAAAATATGTAAATTTGCTTTGACATTTTACGGTATAGTGATATAATACCATTGCAAAAGAGAAAAATTGCAATTTTTATGCAAAACAATTTACAGTTTTTTACCTTTCGACAAAATTCAACAAATATAATACAGATTTGAAAAACCGGCCGTATGCTGCGTGAGTTTGATATTTTCAATTTTAGCAATAAATAAACAGGAGGACAATATGAAGAAGACTGTAGTTATTGCAGATGATAATGCGGCGTTTGTAAATTCGCTGGTAGACTACCTAAGTAAAAATGACTATGAAATTGTCGGAACCGCCTACGACGGTCTCGAAGCCTCCGCTACGATAGAAAAAACGTCACCCGATTACGCTTTGATAGATATAGTTATGCCTGAACTTGACGGATTTGGCGTTCTGTCAAGTCTGAATCTTTCTAAACTTGAGAAACGACCTACGATAATTATGATGTCTCAATTGTGTGCCGACGGCTTTATTTCAAAGTCGTTAAGAATGGGAGCAAGTTATTTTTTTGCGAAGCCTTTCGCTTTCGACGAATTAAAAAGATATCTTGACGAATGCGAAGCGGTTGAAACCGTCGAAACAACGCAACCGGAAATCGAAACGAAACGCAGTACGACAAAACTGCTGGACGAAAAGATTGCAAACATTTTTATATCCGTCGGAATTCCCGCACATATAAAAGGATACCAGTTTCTGAGAGAGGCAATAAAAATGGCGGTTGAAACTCCGAGCATAATAAACAGCATAACGAAAAAACTGTATCCGTCCATTGCCAAACAATTTGAAACTTCTCCGTCGAAGGTGGAGAGAGCAATAAGGCATGCAATCGAAGTCAGTTGGAACAGGGGTAAAATCGAAAATATAAATAACATTTTCGGAATTAAGGTTTATTCGGCAAACGAAAAGCCGACCAACGGAGAGTTTATAGCTCTTGTTGCGGACAAAATGCTTTTGGAAGGAGCGGCGACGAAATAGCGACCGTATGCCGAAAGTGCTTTCAGAATTGGCGGCAAAACTTAAATATGCGATAAGCCGAAATAAGCCGTAATTAAAAAGCGAAATTTTATGCGTCTAAGCAAAAAAGCGCCGCGATAAAAAGGTAATTTACGCACTGAAATAAAACAGAGCGGCATTATCGTAGTACGTAAGATGCCATTAAAACGAATAAAGCTTGTTTGATAAAGAAACGGTAAGGGGTACAGAAAAGCTCGGAACGTACGTTCCGAGCCTTTCTTTATTAACTTTAATTGAATTTAAAAAGCGGCAATTTAAAACACAATTTAAAAAGCGGCAAGTAAACGAAAATCAAGAAATTAGTTTTACGCACGACCCGCCCGACGATTAACTAATATTCTTACGATTTGTTTTGCGCAACTTTATCGAGCGGCAATTGATAAAGCAGTGATTTAAATAGCAAGCCACAATAAGCGCCGATTATTTTTTCAAAGCGGATATAGCGTTATATGCGGTTTTAGGGTTGTCCGTAATGATTGCGTCTGCACCGTTGTTTACCAGTTTTACGACCGTGTCATATTCGTTTATCGTCCAATATTGCAAGGCAAGTCCGTAGTGATGGCAATAGTCGATAAAAGATTTTTGACTCATATCGAAAAGCGGAATCACGGGAATTTGCAGAACTTCGAATTTTACGTCGCAGTCGTCAAGGTTGACGTTAAACAAAAATCTGTAATAGGTCAAAAGTACTTCGCCGATAGACGCGCTTCTTATAAAGTCGGGATACTTTTCGTCCATATACTTTGTGATTTCGCTCTCGAACGTTCCGATAACGACACGCTCGAGCATATTTCTTTCGGTAATTATACGGTAAAGTTTGTCGGTGGCAATTCTTCCCGTGTCGCCGCCGTCCTTTATTTCGATTATATAGTTTAGAGTGTTATCGACGCTTTCGGTGTAATCTAAAACTTCGTTTAAAGTGATGATTTTGCAATCGTCGGGAATATCTTCGCCTCTTAAACCTTTATAAGGCATATTGCCGTTTTCGTCCGTAAAGTTTTCGCCCATGTTCAAAGTTTTAATTTCCGCAAGCGTTTTATCTTTTGCGTATACTTTTTTCGAGCCGAATTTTTCCGTTGCGTCGGAAGTGCGGTTAAGAGTGTCGTCGTGGAGAAGAATAAGTTCTCCGTCTTTCGTAAGATGAAGGTCAAATTCTAAAATATCGACTTTATACTCGGTGGTGGTAAGACAAGTCTCAAACGCTTTCAGCGTGTTTTCGGGAGCAAGAGCGCCGCCGGCACGGTGAGCGGAAACAAGGCAACGTTCGTCGAAAGTGATATACGGATTGTCTCCGCTGTACGAAGTTACGGCTTCCACTCGCGGCAAACTGCCGGTAAAAGCAGGGCAAATCAAAAGGAAGAGAAGACCTAAAATACATGCCAGAACGATGCCGATGATTTTGAAAGCTACTTTTGCTCTGAATTTATCCTTAAAATGCTTTGATACGGAAGTATCTGCCAAAAATGTGTTTTTCATAAAAACATTATAACACATAAAAAGAATAAGACAAGAAAGTTAAAATTTTTTGCCCCTTTAAATATGGAAAAAAGGAACGCAACCTTAAGGTTTGACGTTCCTTTTTATATTTAGTCGCAAAATCGGACTAAAGTCGTATTTAACCGAAGTTAGCTACGTTTTTTTGTAAATTCGCTGTTAGTACATTTTGGACAAGGCGGCATTTTTGAGTTTTCGCCAAGTTCAACTACCGTATGACAGTTTGTACAACTGTAACAGCCGCTTCCCGGTTTCTGACCGGTTCTAAAAATTTTGCTCATAATTTCCTCCTTTATTTCATAACGTCGACTAAAATAAGACGAAATCCGAGTTTTACTTCAAAATCGATTTTCCGACTTTAAAAGAATATCGCAAACGGAATTATCAGTAACCGTAAATTGAATTATTGTTAACGAAATTTATTTTATCGTAATTTAAAATTCAATTTAATTTTAATCAAACGCAAATTATTGAATTTTTTTATTATTCGAATAAACGCAAATTTACAATTGAATTTTTTATTATTCAAACGCAATTCGTTTGCGTGCGTTTAAACTGTTCGTTTACATTTTCGCGTCGCTTAAATTCTCGCACCATTCATACTTATTTCGTTTTGTTATGACAAGATTATTTTTTGCAGGAGCTAAAAAAATATAAAGGGCAAAGAGAAGTTTTTCTTGTAAGTAATTGTAAAAACGAGAAGCGGCGTTTTAAGTCGCCGTTAAGGCATAATTTTATAAACTCGTTGTTAAAAACCGAATAAATATAAAAAGGGCAAAGGATATAGAAAGAGCAAAGGAAAACTTAACTTATCTTACAAAACAAAACGAAACGGACGAAAAAAAATTTGCTGTCCATAAACGTGGACAGTAAATTTTAAAAGCAGATGTAATATAAAGAAAAAAGAGGTGAGATTATGTATTTCAGAGTTATAGCAAAATGCGGAAATTTAAGGAAAAAGGCGTACGTGCCTATCAGTTTTGCGGTTAAGGCCGCAAACGAGAGGGAAGCGGTGGAAGTAGCAAAAAATCAACCTTACGTCAGAAAAGACTTTGCCAGTCCGATTATTTCCATAACGGAAATTGATAAAGACAGCTACGAATATCTTGTTGCGGTAAATCAGCGCGACCCTTTTTTCAAGAAGGGGTTCGGAATAGATAAAATACGCAGTATTTACGACAGGATACAAATCGAAACCGAACCGCAACCGATAGAATTCGTTTAGCCCTTAATTTACAGATTCCTATAAACTTTTTGCCGTAAAACAAAAAGTATGTTATTATAAAATTGTCTGCAACGGAGCAGGCAATTTTATAATGTATCAATTTTTAAAAAGCGGTAAATATTTTTCGAGATTGCAAAACCGACCGAAAAAGACTGACAAAAGAAAAAAAGTGCGATAGAGTCGGACGGAATTAAAGCGTGCAAAAGATTTACGCACCGTTAAAAAGAAGCTTTAAGTCTTTGATAAAATCCGTTCGACAAAATTCGTATTGTAAAATTCGTACTGTTAGGATAGCATAAAAGCGATACGTCGGCAAGACAATCTCCGTTTAAAACGGGATATAGGAATCTTATGAAATCAGAATTAAGAATTTTAAAAGAAATTGAAATATTGCGTAACGAAGCGGACGAAATCAAGCCGATTTCGACGGATGAGCTTATATGCAGATTGAGCGAATACGGAATCGCCGTCGAAAGGAAAACGGTGTATAAAGACGTCGAAGCGTTGAAACAATCGGGTTACGACGTGGTTACGGTGAGATCGGGCAAATCGAACGCTTACTATATGATAGGAAGCGATTTCGACGTGGCGGAGCTGAAAATTTTGCTCGACGCCGTCAGCGCGTCCCGCTTTATATCCGTAAAGAAAACGGAAGAGTTAACCAAAAAACTTGCAAAGCAGGCAGGCAAGTATAGCGGCGAACTTATAGCTCGAACGGCGGTTTGTTTCGATACGGTCAAACATTCCAACGAAAAAGTGTTCCTTGCCGTGGACAGCATAAACAATGCGATATCGCAAGGCAAAAAGGTCGAGTTTAAATATTTCGGATTTAACGTCAACGGCGAAAAAGTTTTCAGACGAGACGGAAACGCATATCTTGTAAATCCCGTGGCGCTAGTGTTCAGCGACGACAATTATTATCTTGTCTGTTACAGCGATAAGTACAACGACCTTGCCAACTACAGAATAGACAAGATGGACAGCGTAAGGATATCCGACGAAGACGTAACGCCGTCCGAATGCGTAAAAGATTTTAAGTTTTATTCTCACCCAAAACAGTCGTTTTCGATGTTCAGGGGCGAAATCGAAAAGGTAACGCTCGAGTGCGATACGAGCCTTGTTACGGTGATTATCGATAAATTCGGCGAAAAAACAAAAATGACCAAAGTTTCGGAAGATAAATTTTCGGTTTGCGTACCCGTTCAGGTCAGCCCGACTTTTTATGCGTGGTGTTTTACGTTCGGAGACAAAATGAAAATAGCAAGCCCGGATTGGGTGGCAAAGGAATATAAAAACCGTCTTACGGCGACGATTGAAAAATATTGATTTATAGCGTAAGAAACCGAACGACTAAGCGAACTAAGTTGAGCTAAAAAAACCGGCCTAACGATTTAATCTAACGAAAAGCTTTAATTAAATGATAAGTACAATTTTTTGCAACAGATTGAAAACTTTGTTAAAGATTTTTCATAAAAATAAATTTTAAGAGGTAAGATATGCCGATACAAATTATAAGACAAGACATAACTAAGGTGAGATGCGACGCAATAGTAAACGCCGCAAACAATTCGCTTTTAGGGGGCGGCGGAGTCGACGGCTGTATTCACAAAGCGGCAGGCAGAGAACTTTTAGAAGAGTGCAAAACTTTGGGCGGTTGCGCGACGGGCGACGCAAAGATTACAAAAGGGTACAAACTGCCGTGCAAGTACGTTATACATACGGTAGGTCCGATATGGCGCGGCGGTATGCAGGGCGAAAAATTTCTGCTCGAATCCTGTTATAGAAAATCGCTGCAACTTGCAAAGGAATACGGATGCGAGACGGTGGCGTTTCCTTTGATTTCTTCAGGCGTATACGGCTATCCGAAAGCAGAAGCTTTGGAAGTTGCGACAAACGCCATAAGCGAGTTTTTGTCGGAAAACGAGATGACGGTGTATATCGTCGTTTTCGATAAAAACAGCTATCGCATAAGCGAAGAGCTGTATAACGACGTTGCGGCATATATCGACGACTACTATATCGATGAAAATTCTGAAATGAATAGACTGCGTAGGCAAGGTTACAGCATAATGATGAGCGACTACTGTGGCGAGGCGCTGTTTTTTGACGAAGAAAAATCGTCGCTTGAAGATATGCTTTCTAAAATGGACGACTCTTTTGCCGTAACTCTTTTAAAGCTTATTGACCTTAAAGGTATGAAGGACGTCGAATGTTATAAAAAGGCAAACGTCAGCAAACAGACGTGGTATAAAATCATGAACGAAAAGGATTATAAGCCGAGCAAAAACACCGTTCTGGCTTTTGCCATTGCCTTGAAACTGACGCTTAAAGAAACTAAACATTTATTGTCTACCGTAGGTTTTGCTCTGTCGAAAAGCAATAAGTTCGATATTATAATCGAATATTTTATAACAAACGGCATATACGATATATTCGTTATAAACGAAACGCTTTTTAAATTCGACCAGGTATGTCTCGGCGTATAGTAAACCGATGATTGACCAAAAAAAATATAAAACCTTTAAAATGTAATTGTAAATAAAAAACGCATATTTAATTGCGACTGACGGAGGTTTTATATGGAAAAAGGGACGACGGAATTAGTATTCATTTTAGACAAAAGCGGTTCGATGTCGGGAATGGAGCAGGACACTATTGGCGGATTTAATTCGATGATAGAAAAGCAAAAGCAACTCGACGGAAAAGTTTACGTTTCAACCGTGTTGTTTTCAAACGATTCGGAAGTGCTTCACGACAGAGCAGATCTTAAAGAAGTAAAACCTTTGACGACAGACGATTACGTCGTCGGCGGATGTACTGCTCTTTTAGACGCCATAGGTTCGGCTATCCACCATATCGGAAACGTTCATAAATATGCCAGAAAGGAAGACGTACCTGAGAAAACGTTATTCGTCATAACGACGGACGGAATGGAAAACGCAAGCCATAACTATTCCGCAGAGCAGGTAAAAAGCATGGTTCGCCGTCAACAGGAAAAATACGGTTGGGAATTTTTGTTCGTTGCGGCAAACATAGACGCAGTTGAAACCGCACGGCACATCGGAATAAGAAGAGAAAGAGCGGCAAATTACGACACGGCGAAGTCAAGAGCTATGTATTCGGAAGTGGCAAATACGTTATTCAGTTACAGAGCATGCGGTGAGATAAAAGACGGCTGGGCAGACAATATCGAAGGTAAAAGAGTAAAGGGAAAAGGTGCAAAAAGGAAAAACGGCTAAACAAACAACGGCAAAGAAAGGGAAGGTAGAATAAATTAAAAAGCGGACAAATTTTTATTCGTTCGCTTTTTAATTTTTTTTGTATTTAAATGTTTAATAAAGTCAACTTGAATTTAAGCAAATTTTTTCGGAATATAGATTTTTGCAAAATATATATTTCGTAAGACAAATTTATACGGCAACTATTCCGTAAGACAAATTTATAAGGCAAATATATATTTGTAAATAAATTTATATAGCGAATAAATTTATATTATATATATCAGTTTGATTTTATACGGTAAACCGATTATAAAAAACGATTGTTAGAAAGAGTTATTTTGCCGCTTTGAGAATTTCTATAATCTGTTCTTTTGTAGCCGTAATCGGATTTACCATGATAGCTCCGTCGTTGATTGCCGTTTCGGCGATTGCGTCGAATTGTTCTTCTTTGACGTTTGCCGCAGTAAGAGTCGTGCTGAGTCCGACGGCTTCGAATTGTTTAATAAAGGACGTGCAGAATTCGATTGCCTTTTCCGCTCTGTTTTCTTTAGGCGTTGAGGCATAAACTTCTGCACCTGCAAGAGGTAACAACAATTCGGAGTAAGCAGGGCGGAGAGTTTCGAGATTGAATTTCATAACGTGCGGAAGAAGAATAGCCATTGCAACGCCGTGCGGTACGTGGGCGACGCCGCCTAACGCGTGACCGATTGCGTGGACAAGACCTACCATTGAATTTGAAAATGCGATACCTGCCATAGTCGCCGCATTGCCCATTGCAAGACGATATTCTTTGTTGCCTCCTTCCAATACGGCTTTAGGAAGATAGGTCGTAATAAGTCTGATTGCCGCAAACGCATAGCTTTGCGAAAGCGGATTTTTTTGCAGACAGGTATATCCTTCTATAGCGTGGACGAGAGCGTCGATACCCGTATTTGCCGTGACCTTAGGCGGCATTGTTTCCGTCATAGTCGGGTCGATGACGGCAAAGTCAGGGAGAAGGTCGTAGCTTATGAATTCCATTTTAACGTTTTTATCGGGGTTTGCAATAACGGCGACGTTTGTACATTCGCTACCCGTTCCGCTTGTCGTAGGGATAACGGCGAACGGAATTCTCGCTTTGCGCGGGAGAGATTCCAGTCCCATATAGTCCATAATATTGTCGCCGCCCTGTTCGATAACGATGCGGAGACCTTTTGCGGTATCGATAACGCTACCACCACCGAGAGCTAAAACAGAATCGCAGTTTTTTGATTTAAAGATTGCGGCTATTTCGTTGATAACCTTTATAGAACTGTCAGGCGGAATTTCGGTGAACGTTTCGCTGACGTCGATATCATAGCCGTTAAAGACTTTTACAAGTTTATTCAAGGCGCCCGTTTTCGCTAAAATGGCGTCGGTTAAGATAATCGGCTTTTTTGCGCCGAGCATTTTAAGTTCGTGCGGGATATTCTCGAGCGCGTTTTCGCCCGACATAATTTTGACAGAGTTTAAAAATTCATAATATTTTGGTAACATGTTTTCCTCCGATTAAAAAAGAGTGCCGCATAAAAAGCGGAAAGTACCTATCTCCTTTTTAGGGACAGGATTCATAAGTTTTTTTGCGATGAATTTAGGGAAAAGATAGCTTTCGATAATATTGATGATTCTGACGATTCCCATAACTTTATAAAGGTCGCCGTTGACGGTAAACCGATGTTGGGCGTATCCGTCTCCCAGCCCCATTCTGCCGGTAAACATTTTAAAAGCACTGTTTACGCCTTTAAACGATAAGACGATGTCGGCCGTTTGTTCGACAGAGCACGTTTCGGAAAATACGTTACCGTTCTTTTTCCCGAATATCATACAAGGACCGAGCGGATTGACGGCGATTTTAACCGAAAAATCGTTTGCGACGTTTTCGCCCTCTTCGGTTTGAGAATATCCGCAAATTTTGTCAAGGTCGTCACGGACTCTCGAATCTGCTTTATACGCATAGCATACGCCTTTACCGAGCATTTTCATAACAATTCCGCACAGTGAACGTTTAAAGCGGTTTTTTTGTTTTTTCTTTGCCATTTTTGCTCCTTAAAAATATGTTTAAATATTAACAATATTATATAATAAGAAATCTTAAAATTCAATGAAAAATCGCAACGAAAAAAAGAATACGGCGGCAATATACGTAAAAATTTAAATCGGGCGAAAGGCGCAGGCGGGAGGAAACGGAGAGAGAAATTTAAAAGCAAAACGAAGAGGCTTAGAAACATTAAAAAAACCTTAAAAAATAACGCTTTACCCCCGTTAATTTTGTTGACAAAAAAATCTAAAAAAAGTAAAATTTAGACATAGTTTAATAAAGCCAATATAATTAGGAAAATATGGTTCCAAGTTTCTACCAAACACCGTGAATGTTTGACTATTGAGCGTAGTTATGTAAAACCGCACGCCTTTTGACGTGCGTTGCCTTTTTTCTTTTTAAACGCTTTATTTTCGCTTAAGATTCAATTTAACACAGATGAAAATGGAGGTTTTCTATGACAGAGCAAAATCAAGAACCAAAAGTTGAAGAAACTAAGGTTAATGACGTTGAAGTTGCCCCTGAAGAAAACGTCGCCGCTGACGGCGCAGTCGCTAAAAAACCTAACAAGTTTTTTAAAGGCTTAGACAATTTCTTCCAGATTTCGGCAAACAATTCAACAATCAGAGCAGAAGTTGTCGGCGGTATTACCACGTTCTTTGCAATGTGCTATATCTTGTTCGTCAACCCTACGTCAATGATAGGCAGCTATCTTGACTTTATTTATCCAAGCGAAGTAGACGTATTGAACGCACTCAGAAGCGGTATCTTTATCGGCACGGCAATCGGCGCAATCATCGGTACACTTTTGATGGCACTCCTTGCAAAAATGCCTTATGCACAGGCTCCTGGTATGGGTCTTAACGCATTCTTCTGCACAACGTTTATGGCGGGCGCTCTCGGCGGTACGATAGTAGACGGAGTTGAAGCACAATATCAGGCAGGTCTTGCAGTTATCTTTGTCGCAGGTATTATCTTCTTGCTCATCTCTCTTACCGGAATCCGTGAAAAGATCGCAAACGCAATTCCGCAAGGACTTAAGAAAGCTATTTCGGCAGGTATCGGTTTGTTTATCGCTTACATCGGTATGCAAAATGCCGGCGTAATCATCAGCAGCCCTTACACTGTTTCTCAGTTTGCAAACTTCAACGTTTATAGCGGCGGCGCAACCTGGTACGGAATCGTAACTCCGCTCCTTGCTCTTCTCGGCGTTATCATAATGGGTATCTTGTCAAAATCAAAAGTTAAGGCATTATCCCGTTCAAACGTTATTCTCGGTATCGTTCTTGTCACAGGACTTTACTACTTGTTCAACATCGGCAACAGCGCCGCATATTCGGCATTCCAGAGCATTAACAACCCAATCGACGCATTTGTCAACTTCGGCAAATACAACATCGGCAGAGGATTTATAGGCTTTAAATATTGGACTGCAGAAGCTGCTCTTGACATTGTTATCTTGATCATCACTTTCTGTCTTATCGATATGTTCGATACGCTCGGAACTCTTCAGGGCGCTGCAACGGAAGCAGGTCTTCTTAACGAAAAGGGTGTTCCGCAAAGACTTACTCAGTGCTTGTGGTGCGACTCAATCGCAACTGTTTCAGGCTCTGTAATGGGCGTTTCGACGGTTACGACTTTCGTTGAATCTTCGGCAGGTATTTCAGCCGGCGCTAAGACAGGTTTCAGCTCGGTTATCACCGCAGGCTTGTTCCTTATCGCTATGTTCTTAAGCCCGCTTGCCGCAATCATTCCAAGTGCTGCAACGGCTTCAGCTTTGATTTTCGTCGGCGTATTGATGCTCGGTAACGTAAAAGATATTGATTTCAAAGACTTGACTGTATCTATTCCTGCGTTCCTTATCATCTTCATGATGCCGCTTACTTACTCGATTTCAAACGGTATCGGTATCGGACTTATTGCTTACACCGTAATTAAATTCTTCACCGTTATTTTCGGCGGCAAAGAAAAGATTAAAGCATACTACGGCGTATCAAAAGACGAAGAAGGCAAAAAGGTCTTCGGAGAATTCTTGTCAGGCGACCTCCTTATTTTGATTATTTCACTTATCTTCGTACTTCGTTTCTTAATGGTTTCGATGTAAGATAAAGAATATCGAAAATATAAAATCCACCGCTATGCGGTGGATTTTTTTACGTCTTAAAACAAGCGTTTTTTATTTTTATAAAACAAGCGTTTTTTGCGTTATAAAGCAAGCACTTTTTATTTTTATAAAGCAAGCGTTTTTAAATTTAAAACGAGCGTTTTAATTTCTATAAAGCAAAAGAAAGCAAATACAAAAAGCGGAAGTTTCCTTTCTTGACATTACGGGCATTGTGATATATAATTTTTTTCGGAGGCAGAATATGTCAAATACTATAGAAATTGCAGAAAGATTAAAAGGACTTCGTGAAATCGAAGAAGTGTCTACGGCAGAAATGGCGGCCGTTTGCTCTATGAGCGAGGAAGATTATATAAAGCATGAAACGGGAAAAGTTGATTTTTCCGTTACTATGCTTTGCAAGTGCGCCGAAAGGCTTGGCATCGACGTCACTGCTTTGTTTACGGGGCATACTCCTAAACTTAAAGGATATAGCATTGTCAGAGCGGGAGAAGGTTTAAAAGTCGAACGTCGTCAGAGTTTCGTCTATCAGCATCTTGCGTCCAATTTTTGCGGAAGACTCGGCGAACCTTTTATGGTAACCGCTCCGTATAGCGAAGAAGAACAGAACAAGCCTATTATGCTTTCTACTCACGCAGGACAGGAAATGGACTACGTGCTCGAAGGAAGTCTCAAAATTTCAATCGACGGACACGAAGACGTGGTTAACGCCGGAGATACGGTATATTACGATTCGTCAAGACCGCACGGCATGATTGCTACGGGCGGCAAACCGTGTAAATTCCTTGCTATTTTGTTTAAAGCGTAATATGGAAAGATTTTTTATAAAGGAAGATAAAATTTCGGATAAAAACGTAGTTATGCAAAAAGGCTATCGGATAAGCGTCATTACCGATAGGCTTTTTCGCATTGAGCAAAAACGTTTTACCGATAGCCCTTCGCAAGCCGTGATATGCCGTTCGTTCGGCAATCCGCAATTTGAAGTCGTAAAGAGCAATAAAAACGTAACGGTTATAAAAACTAAGAGCGTTTTGTTCCGTTACGACGCAGTTTTGCAGGCAATAGACGTTACGGAACTCGAAAGCCGAAAGAAACTCAGCGACGGCGGAAATCTGGGCGGCACTATAAGGACTCTTGATTTTCGTCTCGGAAAAGTTAAGCTCGGCAAAGGAATTATGGCAAAGGGCGGAGTCAGCGTATATAACGACTCCAAATCTTTTCTTTTAAACGCAGACGGCACTTTATCCGAAAGGGAAAGGGGAAGCGGCGACTATTACGTTTTCGCTTACGGCAGAGATTATTCTTCCTGCCTTGTCGATTTCTTTGCCCTTACGGGGTATCCGCCTCTTTTGCCTAAATACGCTTTGACAAACTGGTGGTCGAGATATTATCCGTATTCCGAAAAGACGTATATCGACCTTATGAACAAGTTTGTCGAAAGGGAAATACCTATCGGCGTTGCGACGGTGGATATGGATTGGCATTGGGTAAAGGAAGTCCCGAAAGAATACAAGGCGTCGAATCCTCTTCAGGGCGCAGGTTGGACAGGGTATAGCTGGAATACGAATCTTTTCCCCGACTATAAAAGGTTTTTAAACACTCTTCATTCGATGGGCATGGCGGTTACGTTGAATATTCACCCGCGCGACGGCATACGAGCGTTTGAAGATATGTATCCTGAAATGGCAAAGGCAAACGGAATTGACCCGACGACAAAACAGACGGTCGAATTCGATATGACAGACCCTAAGTTTATTACTTCCTATTTCGACGTTCTTCATCATCCGTATGAAAAAGACGGCGTAAACTTTTGGTGGATAGACTGGCAACAAGGGAAAAAGTCCAAAAAGAAAGGGCTTGACCCGCTTTGGCTTTTAAATCATTATCATTTTTTGGACAGTGCCAAAAACGGCGACGGACTTATTTTGTCGCGATACGCAGGTATCGGTTCGCACCGTTACCCGTTAGGTTTTTCAGGCGATTGCATAATAGCCTGGAAGAGCTTGAAATTCCAACCGTATTTTACGGTAAACGCAACTAACGTCGGGTATACCTGGTGGTCGCACGATATTGGCGGACACGTTCTCGGAAAGGGACGCGACGAACTTTATTTAAGATGGTTGCAATTCGGTGTGTTTTCGCCCGTCAACCGTCTGCACAGTTCGAGCGGCGAATTTACCGGCAAAGAGCCGTGGCTTTACAGACGAGACGTCGACGAAATAGCGGAAGAGTTTTTACGTTTAAGGCACAGAATGCTTCCGTATCTTTATACGGCGAACAAACTTACGCACGACAAGGGCGAACCGCTTATGACTCCGCTTTATTATAAGCATTCCGAAAAGCAGGCGTACAAGATAAAGAACGAGTATTATTTCGGAAGCGAATTATTGGTCTGCCCGATAACGACGAAAATCAAAAAGCATTTTAACCGTGCGGGAGAAAAGGTATATCTGCCCGACGGCGAATGGTTCGACTTTTTCTCAAACGACAGGTACGTAGGCGGAAGAACGATAAAAGTATGGCGTAAACTTGACGCCATTCCGATATTTGCAAAAGCCGGCGCAATCGTTCCTATGTTAAGCTCGGGAAAAACCAATAAATTGGATTTTGAAGACCTTACCGTCAAATTGTGGGCGGGAAACGGCGAATATACCTTATACGACGAAAAAGGGGAAATGACGTATAAGCAGGCTTTAAACGGCGATAAACTGGTTGTCGAAATAAGCGGCGGAATCGGCGCTTTGAAAAAGCAGGCGATATGCGTGCAAAATATCGTCGGAGCGAAAATTAAAATCGACGGCAAAGAGACAGACGGAGCTTGCGATAAAATCGTTTTGGACAATCTGTCGCATACGATTGAATTCAGCGAAATAAAGTTTAAAGAGCCGTCCGACCTTCTTGAAGAAGTTAAAGCGGTTATGCAGGATTATCATATCTTCTTCCCTTTAAGGTGGATAGCTTTTTATAAGATAAAGAGAGCGAAAGATAAAGCCGCTATGATAAAAGCTATTAAAAAAGCGCCGATAAGAAGGGACGTAAAAAGCGCAATGCTCGAAAAGGCTATCAGAGAATAAAAATGTGCTCGTTGAGCACATTTTTTATTGATATAAACAACATATAAAACAATATAAAATAAAATATAAAAAGCAATATAAAAGGTAATACAAAAATGAAATATAAAAGGTAATATAAAAGCAATATAAAAAACAATATAAAGGGTAATATAAAAAACAACGTAAAAAGCAATATAAAAAGGAAATTGGAAAGTCAACTCTGTAAAATAATAAACCGACTAAAAGCAAGTTTAAAACCGCTTTAAAAAAACGCTTCTGTCCGAGCGCTAAAAAAATCGACGGAAAGAAAAGTTTTGGCGGCGGATATAGTTGTAAAAAGTTGACAACAAACTGTCGCAGGAATAAAATTTAGATATGCAACAAGTGATATTTACAACGGATAAAAGCGTTTTATCCGCTCTTTACGAAAAACTGAATCTGGGCAATGTCAGAGGGGCAAACTTCGTTCTGCTTGACGGCGAAACGCCCGTAGGCGTAAGCCGTATGACGATAGACGAAGAAGTGACTATCGAAAATCTTTCTATTCTGCCTGAATACGACGATACGGCAAGCGAAGATTTCTTTTTCAGGACGTTGCTTTACAAACTGTCGCTAAACGATTACGTGGTCGTCGTCGATAAAGTCGACGAGCGATTAAAAAAATTCGGATTCGTCGAAGAAAACGGAAAGATGGCAGTTCAATCGAAAAAAATAATTTTTCCGCACAGTTGCGGATGTAAAGGATAACAGTATGGAAGCAAACAACTTTATTGAGGACATAATCGTAAAAGATTTAGAGTCGGGCAAACACGACAAAATCATAACCCGTTTTCCGCCTGAGCCGAACGGATATCTGCATATTGGCCATGCAAAAGCTATATCGATAAATTTCGGAATCAAAGAGAAGTTTAACGGCGAATGTAATTTGCGTTTCGACGATACGAATCCGTCCAAAGAGGACGTTGAATACGTGGAGTCGATAAAAGAAGATATCAAATGGTTAGGCTACTCGTGGGACAGAGAACTTTACGCTTCCGATTATTTCGACGTAATGTACGAAAAAGCCGTTCTGCTTATTAAGAAAGGACTTGCATACGTTTGTGATTTATCGGCAGAACAGATAAGCGAAAACAGGGGCACGCTTACGACGGCGGGTATAGAATCGCCTTACCGTAACCGTACTATTGAAGAAAACCTTAAACTCTTTGAAGAGATGAAAGAAGGTAAGTTCGCCGACGGCTCGAAAACGCTCAGAGCGAAAATCGATATGGCTTCGCCGAACATCAATATGCGCGACCCCGTTATTTACAGAATACTCAGAGCGACGCATCATCGCAAGGGGGACAAGTGGTGCATTTATCCTATGTACGATTTCGCTCATCCGCTCGAAGACGCAATCGAAGGGGTAACGCATTCCCTTTGTTCGCTTGAATTTGAAAATCACCGTCCTTTGTACGATTGGTTTATAAACAACTGCGATTTTGAAAAGAAACCGAGACAGATAGAATTTGCAAGACTCAATATCAACCGTACGGTCATGAGCAAGCGTTTTCTTAAAAAACTTGTTGACGACAAAGTCGTAGACGGTTGGAACGACCCGAGAATGTCAACGCTTTCCGGAGTCAGACGTCGCGGATATCCGCCTGAAGCGATAAGAGACTTTTGCAGCCGAATAGGAGTTGCGAAAGCCGACAGCGAAGTGGATATGGCGATATTGGAACATTGCGTAAGAGAAAATCTCAACGAAAACGCTTTAAGAGCTATGTGCGTTTTCAATCCGCTTAAACTTGTAATCGACAATTATCCGGACGGAAAGAGCGAACAGCTCGAAATCGAAAACAATCCGCAAAAGGAAGGATGCGGCACTCATGCGATAACCTTCGGCAAAGAGCTGTATATCGAACAGGACGATTTCAGCCTTGATCCGCCTCCTAAGTATTTCAGACTTAAACCTGACGGTATGGTACGTCTTAAAGGCGCGTATATAATTAAATACAACAGCGTCGAACTTGAAGGCGATAAAGTAGTTTGCGTACATTGCGACCTTATCGAAGACAGCAAACAGGGCGGCGTGAATGCCGGAATGAAAGTCAAAGGCACAATCCATTGGGTAAACGCAAAAACTTGCAAGGACGTCGTTATAAACGAATACAGCAGCCTTATTCTTGACGGTGAAGGCGATTTCAGTTCTCGTTTAAATCCGGACAGCCTTATAAAGGTTAACGGAAAAGCGGAAGAGTTTTTGTCTTCGGCCACCGTCGGCGAAAGATTCCAGTTCTTAAGAAAGGGATATTACGTAAAAGAAGCGGAAGACCGATTCGGCTCGATAGTCGCTTTAAAAGACGGTTATAAACCGCAACAATAAAAAACTAAATATAGCCGTGAATATAGCCGCTAAATAGCGCATTACCAAAAGGTGTTCGGCGCAAGACAAAACGCAGCAATGCGGCTTAAAAAATTCGGTTTAAAAAACAAGTAAAAACAACAAGAGAAAAGGTTGACGGCTTTTCATAAAAAGGGTAAAAGAGACTTTAAATTTAAATATTTTAAGTTTATGATTAGTCGTTTAAAAAGTACCGTCAGTCTGTTAAGGCAGAGTAAGTTTGTCAAGACAGATATGAATTCAGAAGTTTTGCCTTTTCAATATATTCATTGGAAATAACGTCCGCCATCTGTTCGGGCGTTTTTTTCATTCCTGTCATAATCCAGGTTTTGCAAACAGCCTGTAAACCTCCCGAGAAAAAGGCAAGGTGAAATTCGATATCGTCGTCGAAAGCGTCGAGCGATTTAACCGTGTTCAGATATTTTAAATAATCGGTTTGTCCCATAACGGAGTTTTCGTTGCAAGTCAGGTAGGCGCGATAAAAATCTTCGTGTTCGGCGATAAAGCGGAAAAGATTTATAAAGCATTGACGTTCGTAAGGACGTATGGTTTTAAAAATTTCGGAAATTCCGCTAGACAGCTTTTCTTCGGTTTTATTCATCAAATCGTTTATATCTTCGTAATGCGCGTAAAACGAGCTGCGATGAATATCGGCTTCTTCGCATATGTCTTTGACGTATATATCTTTGAATTTTTTAGTTTTAAGCAATTTTATAAGAGCATTGTAGATTTTCTCTTCGGTCGCCTGCGAGCGAGGGTTTTTACTATTATGCATTCGTTCAACTCCTTTAAGCCGAATTAACTATCCGAAAGTAGCCTTATTCCGACACTTTGTCTTTTTGCGTCGGATACAAATTTTAAATTATTATACTATTATTGAATTATGAAAGCAAGTAAGAATAATACTCTTTAAGTAGTAATAGGGTCAAACCTATGATAAAGATTTAAAGATTACGGCGATGAAACCTAAGGTTAAATTATAAAATCAGATATCAATAAATCACGCGATTTCAATGTTGAAAGGGAAAAACGGTTTTATAAAAAGTCGAATATACGAAAAAATAACGTTGAATAAAAACGTTGAATAAATAACGGCGTGAATGGCGAAACACAATTATACGGCGTGATAAAGATACGGAATTAAACGCCGTGAAATAACGAATATAAAAAACGGCAAAGAGAGAACGTCGATAGGGAGAAAAATAACGATTAAGTTAAATAAAGAACAAACAGCGTAGCATTGAAAAAGTCAGTTTTTAAAGAAAAAGTTGTAGCTATACTAAAGAAAAATAAGTTTACGGAAAAATTTACCGATTACTATTTCCGTACGGTTTTCTTTACCGCTTTGACGCTTTTGCTTACGGTCTGTTATGCTGCGTTCTATTTTGTTATGGGGATAATCGCAAGTTCCACGTGGTACGGCGTATTGGCGGCTTATTATCTTATGATTGCGGTTATGCGGTCGGCTGTCGTCATATATCACAAAAAGAATAAATCGTTTTCAGACGAAAAGACGAAGAAAAAAGAGAAATAAAGATTTATTCGGATTGCGGAGTCGTTATTATTTTTTTAACGTTTACGATTATCGTTGCCGTATTGCAGATAGTAATTAAAAAGGCTACGTTTTCTCATTCGGGTATGATGATTTATGCTGCGGCGCTGTATACGACGATAAAAGTTATAACTGCCGTAAGCAATTATCTTAAAGCAAAAAAACTGAATAACTTTACAATTCAGACAGTGCGTAACGTCAATCTTGCAGATATGTTCGTATCGGTGCTGGCATTGCAAACCGCTATGTTTAATTCGTTTTCTCCCGAAGAAGATTGGAGCGTTTTCAATGCCGTAACGGGAGCGGTGGTATGCGTATTGAATCTTATTCTCGGTTTTACTATGTTTGTTAAAGGAAGGCGCGCGATAAAAGCCGCCCGAAGCGTCGAAGATAAGGAAAGTCGGTCGGATGAAATTTCGTCGGAAGAATAAGCGAACGGAAAAGTGAGAATAAAAGTTTTTAAGGCTATGGCAAAAAATCAAACGGCGTTACGACATTTAGTTTAAACACTGAAAAGCCTGAAAAGGCAGAAAATAAAACTAAAATTAAAACTGCAAAAACACAGAATTAAAAGCGTAAGGAGAAGCAATGAATGCAATAGAAATTAAGAACCTGTCCAAAAGTTTTAAAGGATTATATGCTTTGGATAATTTCAATATGACCGTGCCGATCGGCAGCATTTACGGCTTTATAGGAGAAAACGGAAGCGGAAAATCGACTACCGAAAAACTTATATGCGGTCATCTTGTGCCCGATAAGGGAGAAATTAAGTTGTTCGGCAAGGAATACACGGACGCAGGAATACGAACGCGAATAGGGGCGTTAATTGAAAACGCCGGTTGTTTTCCCGATTCGGACGTATATTCAAACCTTATGATGCAAGCGATAAATCTCGGTATAAAAGACAGAAACCGGGAAATAATGCGGGTACTTCAAATGGTAAGAATGGAAGATTCTGCCAAAACGAAATTTAAAAAGCTCTCTTTGGGAATGAAACAGAGAATAGGCATCGCCATGGCGCTTTTGGGCAATCCGGCGCTGTTGATTTTAGACGAGCCAATAAACGGGCTTGACCAGAGCGGTATGCAGATGATGAGAGAAATTCTTGTCGATATAACAAAGACCTATTCCGCAACCGTTTGATTTCGTCGCACATATTGGGAGAGCTCGAGAAGATTGCAACGCATTACGGAATAATAAGGCAGGGGAAAATGATACGCGAAATATCCGCCGCGGAAATGGAGTCGCAAGCAAAGGTCGTCGTGTCGTTAAGGACGCAGGATATGCAAAATGCCGAAAGGTTGCTTAAAACAGAATTTTTGCAGGTAAAAAGCGAAGACGGATATATCAACGTATATAACGAAGGCGAAGTAGAAAGGATAGTCGAATTTTTGATGAAAAAAGGTCACGCTGTAAGCGAGGTAAAAAAGAATAAAATAGGGCTGGAAGAATATTACGTCCAATTAATGAGCGAGGAGATATGAAATGGAGAATACAAACGATTTACAATTTGAATCCCCAAGATTCGTCGACAGATTGAAAGGAATGCTCGGCGTTGATTTTTACCGCCTTTTTCATACCCCTATGTTTTATATTTTTATCGCGGTGGCGGCAATAATTCCGGCAATGATAGTTGGTATGTCGGGGAGCGATCAGGCTATGTATACAAGCGTATGGCAGATAGTCGCAGCCGATAAGCCTTTGTACGTCGTCGGCAATATGGGCGAGTATGCAAATATGAATATGGTTTTTATATTCGGCGGAATTATGATTTCCGTTTTTATAGGTCGCGACTATCAAAGCGGATACGTAAAACAGCTTTTCACGACTCATTCGAAAAAGCAGGACTACGTGATTTCAAAAACGTTGACGGGCGCGTTTTCGATGATTTGCATGTGCGTAACTTATTTGATAGGCGCAATAGTTGCCGGAGCGATTACGGGACTGCCTTTTGCGGTTGACGGCGGAGCGTTGACGTGCGCTTTGATAGGAAAGATGATAATGAGTCTTGGTTGGGCAAGTCTATATACCTTTTTAAACGTAATATTCCGAAGATTGTTCGGCATTTCAATCGCATTGTCCTTCTTTTTCGGAACGGGGATAGTAATTATCGGTCTTGCGGCGATAGCGGGAAATTCGCCCGTTCTCAATATATTTTTATACGGTGCGTCGGTATACGCATGTCTGTCGAGCAATGCTTTAACGTTGCTTGTATGCCTTGCCAATTCCGTTGTCTGGGCGATTATCTATAACGCGTTGGGTTGGTTGATTCTTACCAGACGCGACGTATATTAGGAGGCAATATGAATGCGGTCGAAATAAGAAATCTTACTAAAAGTTTTAGGAATAAGCAGGTTTTAAACGGATTGGATATGACCGTGCCGTTAGGCAGCATATACGGTTTTATAGGTGAAAACGGAAGCGGAAAATCGACTACCGAAAAACTTATAAGCGGATTGCTTGTGCCAAGCGGAGGAAGTATTCAACTTTTCGGAAGGAATTATAAAGATTCGGACGTGCGCGCAAAGATAGGGTTGTTGATTGAATCACCGGGCTGTTTTGCAAATTACAGCGTATGGAACAATCTGATGCTTTGGGTGGCGAATACCGGAATAAAGAATCCCGAGGAGGAAGTCCGCAAAGTGTTGAGAACGGTAAGAATGGAAGGTTCTGCCTCAAACAAATTTAAAAATTGTTCGCTGGGAATGAAACAGCGTATAGGCATAGCTATGGCGCTTTTGGGAAATCCGTCTCTGCTGATATTAGACGAACCGATAAACGGTCTCGACGTTGACGGCGTAAGAATTATGAGAAACGTGCTTAAAGACGTCGTGAAAAACTATAACTGCACGGTTATAATTTCATCGCACGTGTTGGGCGAACTTGAAAAAATCGCAACGCATTACGGAATCATTCGCAACGGAAAAATGATAAAAGAGATGACTGCCGAAGAATTGAACGCCGATTGCAGAACGTACGTTGCTTTATCTACGAAAGCAATCGACGACGCACTTTTGGTTTTAAACAAAAGATACTCAGCCGTGACGGTGCAGGACGGAAATATAAGGGTATACGACAGTGCGTCGCCTGAAGAAATCGTAAGATATCTTTACGAGAATGAAATTTTGATAAACGAAATCAAATCGGACAAAATCAGTCTTGAAGAATATTATTCCGATTTAATGAAAAAGGAGACTGTTTGATATGGAATTGACCGATAACAATTTATCTTTTGAAAAACAAAATTTTGCAAAGCAATTAAAAGGCGCTCTATACGCCGATTTTAAAAGGGCGTTTACGATGCCGATGATATATATATTTTTCGGAATTTGCTTTTTAATTCCGATATTGATTTTCGTTATGACGTCTTCAATAGGCGACGGCGGTGCGGATTCGTTTACAAACGTATGGCAAGCGATAGGCTCGTCAGGAGAAAATACCGCGTCAATGAGCTTAACGGGAATGTGCAATATAAATTTAGTCTTCTTTTTCGCGGCAATTTATTTGTCGGTATTTGTTTCGGAAGATTTCAAAAGCGGATATTCCAAAAATTTATTTGCCGTACGTTCAAAGAAGATAGATTACGTGTTTTCAAAGACTCTTTTAGGATTTGTCTGCGGAACGGCTATGTTGTCGTTATATTTTGTAGGAGCGATTATAGGCGGCGCTATAGCAGGTTTATCGTTTGAGACGGCGAACTTCGGCGCGGGCGGAATAGCGTCGAGCGTATTCGCTAAAATTTTTCTTGTGCCGCTGTTTTCTGCATTGGCTTTGCTCGGCGGAACGATTGCAAAAAGCAAGACCTGGCTTTCCGTTCTGCTCTCTCTTGCGGTGAGCATGTTGCTTTTTTCGTTTATACCTATGGTTACTTCTTTAAATTCCACCTTCTTAAACGTCGTGCTGTGTTGCGTCGGGGGTATTATATTTGCCGTAGGGTTAGGAGCGATAAACTGTTTGATTTTAAATAAGACCGACTTGGCATAATTCGGAACATTAAACGACAAAACGATTTAATCGATAAAATATTTCATAGAATAAAACGATTTAAACTTGACTTCAGGCGTTGATTTTTAATCAATAAGTGATATAATCAATTTGACGCAGAGTGCGAAATTTTAAATTTATGCCGTATATTTTACGGCGGGGGCAGCATGAACATCGAATTGTTGAGAAACTGTGACGGAATCGAGTTGTATCGTCTGAGCAATAAAAACGGAATGACGGCAACGGTTACGAATTACGGAGCGAGAATCGTTACTCTTTGCCCGTTTGATAGAAACGGAAATTCCGTAGACGTCCTTGCGGGGTTTGAATCTCCCGAGGGATTTAAAGGCGATAATCCTTATTTTAACGCCGTTATCGGCAGAGTCTGCAACCGTATAGGCGGAGCGGAGTTTACCCTGAACGGAAATAAATTTACGCTTTTTAAAAACGACGGAAACAATCATCTTCACGGCGGTAAAGAAGGTTTCGACAGAAAACTTTGGGAATCTTCCGTTGACGGCGATAGCGTTGTTTTTAAGTATTCTTCTCCCGATATGGAAGAGGGATATCCGTCTAAGCTCGACGTAAAAGTTATTTACAGTCTTGACGACGAAAACGGATTTAATATCCGTTATGAAGCGACGACTGACGGTGATACGCTCTGTTCGCTTACCAACCATGCATATTTTAATCTCGACGGCGATTTTAACACCAATCATAATCACGTCATATATATAAAATCGCATCAGATTTCAGATATCGATTTAGAACTTATTCCGTCTGGTAGAAATATCGATATAACGGGGACGGTATATGATTTTTCCGTTCCTAAGAAGCTGGGCAAAGATATAAAAGCGGACGACAAATATCTGAACTTTGGCGGCGGATACGATTTCAATTATATTTTAGATAACGACGGCGGAATTGTCGCTAGCGCTTTTTCTCCTGCAACGGGAATAAATATGGACGTATATACCGACAGACCTTGTATGCAGTTTTACAGCGGCAACTTTTTAGACGGCTTGACGGGCAAAAAAACTTACGGTCATCAGTCGGCTTTTTGTATGGAAACGCAGGGCTATCCAAACGCCGTGAACAACGGTTATCCGTCGATTGAATTGAAAAAAGGCGAGAAATATTCAACAAAAACCAGATATCTTTTCAGTATTAAATGAAAGAATTTGCAATAAATGGCAAAAACAGGAAATTTTTAGCGAAATCGGACAAAAAAAGCAGAAAAAAATATTTTATTTTTTTGTAAGATAATTTCATTTCGGTATTGACTATAATAAATTTTTAAGGTAAAATATAAAAAAGCCACAAGATTAGCGAGCTGAGCTAACGTGGCAAAGCAAACTAATCAAAAATAGGAAAGAGGAGGAAATATTCGGCTGCTTCGGCGGTCGTTTATGAGCAATTGGGACTATGGCAAAAAATAACAATTTGAACAATAATGCTAATAACAGTGGCGCAAAAATCGGTATCGACCTCGGAACCGCAAACACCTTAGTTTACATTTCCGGTTACGGTATTGTTTTTGACGAACCAACTATTGTTGCTTACGACAATGCAACACGCGGAGTTATCGCTTGTGGTAATCAAGCAAAAGAGATGGTCGGTAAAACCCATGAAAAAATCAGCTTGGTATATCCTATGAACGCAGGCGTTGTTGCTGATATCAGAGCAACAAGATCTTTGCTTGAATACGTATTCGGCAAACTCGGAAAACTTAACTTTGAGTTTAAGAAATCAACGCTTTTGATTTGCTGCCCTGCACAAATCACGGAAGTTGAAAGAAAAGCACTTATCGACCTTTCAAAGAGCTTGGGCATCGAAGATTGCTTTATCGAACCTGAAATCAAAGCAGGCGCTATCGGAGCAGACATCGACATCTATGCAACGGAAGGTGCAATGATTCTCGACATCGGTGCCGGTTCTACAAACGTCGGTGTTCTTTCTTGCGGCGACGTCGTTGTATTGAACGCTGTAAGAATTGCCGGAAATTCTATCGATAACGAAATCACAAAATATATGAAGACTCAACACAATCTTGTCATCGGTGAAAAGACTGCAGAAAGAATTAAAATTGAACTTGCAACTTTGATTCCTGACGATTTCACCAAATCGGTTGAAGCTTGCGGCAGACATCTTAGCACAGGTAGACCAAGCTCGGTTATCGTAAAGCAGGAAGAGATTTATCCGATAATCTTGAGAGCTTTCGAACAAATCAAACACTGCATTCAGGTTTCTCTTGAACAAACTCCTCCTGAATTGTCATCCGATATCGTTAAAGCAGGTGTTTCTGTTATCGGTGGCGGTGCTGCAATTAAAGGTGTTAAAGAATTTATCGAAGCTAACTTCCCGTTTAGCTGCCACATTTCCGAAGCAGGTTGCGACGCTATCGTTAAAGGTACTAGACAACTTCTTAAAAACCGTGGTAACTATCTTGTCAGACCTGAAGACTAATTTTCAGAATAATTACCGATTAAAAAAGACGTACGACGGTACGTCTTTTTTTTACGCTTTTCCGCTGCAAAAATTGCGTTTACGAGTTTTGTTTTTAAAGTTGTTTATGAAGATAAGTTTATGGAAATTGATTTACGAAGATTATTTTACTAATTGTTATAAGAAGATTATTTAATTATGAAGTTGCTTATCGCGTGAATTTATGCGTCTTTTCGCAAAGCGGAAATAAACAAATTATGTACTGTCTCTTTATGCGGTAAAAAACAATTTCACGTCAAGCGATTTTGTTTTTGCATTGACTATTAAGCGGTTTGCATTTATAATATATATAATCATAATAAAATTCAGGGAGAGAATATGACAAAATATCCGGATTACATTTCACCGAAACGCGAACCTGTCAAAACGCCCGATTCGATTGTCGAAAACGGTCAGGTACATTTCGGTACGTTTGACGCACCTTTTAAAAATTTAAATCTGTTAGACTGCAAAAAACCTTGCGGAAAAAGAATGCCCGACAGTATGAAAAAGGGCAGACTTGTAGAATGGGAAGCTTTCGAAGTCCATTTCGACGAAGGAGCATTAATCAGTGCGGTTTACAATACCGGACCTATGGGCTTTTCAATTTTCGTGTGGTACGATAAAAAGGAAGATAAGATTTACAGCTGGAGAAATCTTGTGCCGAAGAAAAAGGCAAAAGTCGCTTCTCAGCTTGTAGACGATTATTGCTATTGCAAAACGTCAAAGAGCGAATATCGCATAGACAACGATTTTCTTAACGGAAAAGCAAGCGCAAAAGGCTATTCGAAGGGCAGAAGCGGCAGTTTTGAAATCGACGTAAAGTTTGAAAGAATTTCACCGCTCGCCAACGGAGTAATGCCGCTTGCAAAGAATAAGGACGGTTCTTTCAGAAACGCCTTGTACAGCGAAAAAGATTTTTTTAAAGCGACGGGAACAATTACCGTAAACGGAAAGACCTATACTTCAAACGAACGTTCGGTAGGCATAATCGACGACCACAAAGGCTATTACCCTTTCAAGGCGCATTACGATTGGTTAACTACTATGGGCGTTATAAACGACGGCGGCAAGGAAAGATTTTTTGCTTTCAACCTTACGAGAAATCAATCCGTGGACCAGGATAGATACAACGAAAACGTCATTTGGGTCGAAGGAGAATCCTTCCCGATGCCTCCGGTTAAGTTCACTCATAAGAACGGAAAGAAAAAAGCTAAAGAATGGTACGTTAAAGACGAAAAAGGTCTTGTCGATATAACGTTTAAAATCAATAAAGTTTATTACAGCCCTATACATGCGCTCGTCATAGATTGCTATTATGCCTTGCCTTACGGCTATATCTCGGGATACGTAACCGACACAAACGGCAAAAAATACGTTGTCGACGGTATGCTCGGCATAGGCGAAGACAAAACGACTAGAATGTAATTGCTCGCCCCTTAGCGTAAAGCGAAGGAGCCGTAAATTGAAGAAGACTTTGTTTTTAAAAAAAGTTTTTAAAGCGTCTTTTATTATAGCATCAAAAAAACTTTTAATATTTAGTATTTAAAATAGCATTTAAAAAGACATTTTAAAATACAAAGTTAAAAAATAAAAACGGACTTAGCGGTCCGTTTTTTTTATTAAATTTTTATGATGCTTATGCCCCGTTTATAAAATGTGCCGCTAAAGCGGTGCGCAATTTATGGATTTAAAAAAAATTATAGCTTTATAAAAAATCTTAACGTTGAGTAACCGTTGTGAAAAAGTAGACGAAAGAGCAAAGATTAAGT
>JBJETY010000047.1:0-7299 GCA_051883555.1 Christensenellales bacterium
CATACCCGAACTCAGAACGAACAGCATTTCCAATTCGGAAGGGGCAATGCGCGGTATGATTCGGTATAAATGGGTACAGACGATATTCGGCACTATGGCAAGCAGTTTCTTGTCTTATACCGGCGGTCTTGCTTTCGGTGCGGAAGGACCTTCTATTCAGATAGGCAGTGCAATAGGACAGGCTACGAACGATTTCGGGCATTTCATCGAAAAGGGAAGTCCTGCGTGGGAAAGATATAACGTAACGGGCGGAGCGGCCGCAGGTTTTGCGGTGGCTTTCGGCGCGCCTTTGTCGGGCATACTTTACACTCTTGAAGAAGCCCATAAGAGATTGTCGCCGATGTTGCTTATGACTGCCGCTTCTTCCGTATTCTTTGCAACGATAGTGAGCAACACTCTTGGAGACTTGGTAGGGCAGGCAGATTATTTCATTCAGATCGGTGCAATTACGCTTATGCCTTATACCTTCTATTGGACGTTGCTTATAATAGGCGTAATGGCGGGAGTGCTGGCGGCTGTGTTCAATACGGCTTTTAAAAAGATAGGCGAGTTTACCCATAACAAAATGGGCAAAGTGCCTGTATGGGTGAGAATAGTCGGCATATTTCTTTTGACAGGCGTTGTCGGACTTGTGTTTGTTGACGCAATCGGCGGCGGTCACAGAATTATTCAGGATATTCTCGACAAAGATTTTACGTGGCAAGTTCTTCTTATATTGTTTTTCGTACGACTTGTTATGCTTCTTATAACGCCGAATTCGGGAGCGATGGGCGGTATGTTTGTGCCTGTTCTGACGGTCGGCGCTTTGCTCGGCGGACTGCTCGGTAAGGCGTTTATCGCTATGGGGCTTCCCGAGCAGTATTATCAGACAATCGTGCTTGTTACCATGACCACATTTATGGGCGCAACAATGCGTGCGCCTTTGACGGCAATCGTCCTTGTAGTTGAAATGACCAACAGTTATTTCAGCAGTTTCCTTGCAACGGGAATAACCGTTATGATTGCATATCTGATTGTCGAAGCGTTGAGAGTCGAACCTCTCTATGAAAAGGCGTTAATCGACTCTTACAGAAACATTAACAAAGGCAAGCACAGAAAGGTGTTCGAATTTTCCGTCGTTGTCGAAAAAGGCTCGTTTGTAGAGGGCAGAAGCGTTAAGGATATTTTGTGGCCGTACGGTTGCACAATCGTAAACGTAATAAAAGTCGACGACGAAGGCAATAAAGTCGATACGACTGATAAGGCGGGCGAGAGAGTGATAAAGTCGGGACAGACTTATACCGTAAAGGCTTTTGTTTACGACGAAGCGAAAGCGATTGAGGAGATGGAATATCTTACTAAAAATTATTCGGTGCGCGAGACGGCTGAGCTTGTAAAGAAACACGGCATAGGAGGCATAGTTTTCAATAAAAAACGAAAAAATAAAGTTGAAAACCTTACCGTATCCGTCGAATCTAAAGGAAACGTTACCGAATCTAAGGTAGACGCTGCCGAATCCGAAAATAACGTAAATATAGGCGTAGGCAATAAAGAGCCGCACTCGGTAAAGGACAATTCTCTTGACGAAAACTGCGATTTAAAAGATAATATAAAAGATAAAGATAATAAAGATTAGCGATTCTAAGTCGAGCTACTGAGCCTTGCTTATGTTAAAATAATATAGCGAAATTTTATCCGTATTGCTTAGCTTAAATTTAAAAGCAAAAGCGAAGAAGATAGAAAGCAGATTCAAAAGGAAAATTATGAAAAAGAGCAAAATTTATATCATTATGATTGCCTTGCTGATTATATGCGTCGTCAGCCTTGCTGTCGGTTGCAATAATAGCACAGTAAAACCCGAAAGCGAGCCGCAATCGAAATATCCGATGAACCAACTTCCTGCTGACCTTCTCGAGCCGATAGGATACGTTTCCGTTACGGACAGTTTTGCAGACGGATTTAAGGCATTTACTTTTAAATTCAACGATATAAATTCTGCCGGAATTCAGAAAACGAGATTGTCTTCTGACCTTGAAGAGGACGGATACGGCGTGACGGTTGACGGGGCGGTTTCGGAGTTTAAAAAGGATGACGTTATAATAAGACTTCGTCAAAGCGTATCTGAAGACCAAAGCATGCTTTACGTATCGGTACCGTATACGTTTATCGTTAAAAATCTACCTGAAAAAATAAATGACGTACCTTTGTTCGACGGCAAACTTTATAACGTTCCCGTGATTAAAAGTGCGGAAAGTTACGACGCTTTTACCAACGTGACTCTTACTCTTTCATATTTCGAATGCGACTCTGCGGCGATAAACGCATTTTGTCGATATATCGAGCTTAACGGTTTTGCATTCGGAAAAAGCAACGGTGCCCTGAACGTTAAAATTTCTACGGTTACTACGGTGACGGGGCTTAGCGTACAATACACGATAGACGGTTTTGACGGCGAAGGCGAATGGGAAAAATTCGTTAAGGAAATAAATTCTATAAACTTTGAAAAGGGAGCTCTGCAACCTGTTTTATTGGACGCGTCTGCTTACGAGTGGATATCCGAATGGTTGAACGAAATTGGATTCGAAGCAGCGTTGAATAAAATTTCCGGCGGAACAGTGACGTATTCTTATAGCGAGAATTCAAATTTTAAAGTTACGGACAAGTGTTCGATAAAAATTTCCGATATTCCTTTGGGTACGGCAATATCCTACGTATCGAATCTTAGGAACAACTTAAACTGGCAAGATTCTTTATACGTCGATAACGAGGCAAAAGACGCTTGGTTAGATATAGATAAAACGACGTCGTTCGATTGGTACGGAAAATGCGGACTTCTTTGCGGCGAATTTAAATTCGTGCCGGTTACCGAAACAAGGGGAAATTTCTTTATAGAACTCGTTTGCTATTCTTCACTGCTAAGCGAGAGCGCAAAAGAGCTTGCGTCGGGTTATACCATAAGTTTTAAAGTCGGCGACGCCATGCCTTTCACCGCGCAGGGAGAAAACTTTAGCTTTAAAATTGCTCAGAACGGAATGGTTTTATATCAGTCGTCCGCGCCTGTTTTTGCCGACTATAACGACGAGGCCCGTTATAAGGAACTGTTTAACGCACATAAATTTATTGCAAAAGAACATTCACTTGTCAAGACGGAAAGCGTAATTTTGTTAGAAAGGGCATGCACCGTATACGAGACGGAAATCGACGGCATAAAATGGCGGTACTACGTTGACGACGAGCTGGATTTAACTTTGAAAAAAGAACAGGAAAGTATAAGCGGTATCGTCACTACTGCGTATAAAGTGACTGAGATTAGTTTTAATTCCTGACGAGATGTCGCCCAATTGATGCGTAACGAAAACTCTTAACGTTAAAACGCAAACGATGCTTAAATAGTCTTTGTCAAAAGATAGTCTTTTGTCTTAGCTATGGTCTTTGGCATAATAAGATTTCCGCCGATTTAGCTGATAAAACTTCTGCTCGCGGCGGAAGTTTTTTAGTAAACGAAGATTCGTAAAGAAAGGCAATAAAAATAAAAAAATTTTCCATTAAAACACTTTACAACTTTATCGTAATAAAGTATTATAAATACGTAATAAATAAGATAATAAGAAAACCAGATTGTTAACGCCGTTGCGATTGCAGACGATAAGAATACGAACGCATAGCGTTGCAAAATAAAGGGAAAAGGATAGTATATGAATAACATCGACGGATTGACGGTAGAAGAAGAATTATCTCTTACGCTTTCGGCGCTTTACGAAAGTTACGGTTTTTTGCGATATAAAACGACTAAGTTTGAAAAATACTCGCTTTACGGCGAAAACGAAAATTTTTTGGGAACGGACAGAGTGATTACGTTTACGACGGACGGAGCGTTGCTCGCTCTAAGACCGGACGTAACGTTGTCTATCGTAAAGAATACCAATGCGACGAACAAGGGTTGCGAGAAACTGTTTTATACCGAAAAGGTGTACCGTTACGATAAAGAAAGCAAGTCGTTTAAAGAAATAAGTCAGGTCGGCGTCGAAACGCTCGGCGACGTTGACACAACGACTATGGCGGAAGTTACGGAGTTGGCTTTAAAGTCGCTTAAAAGTCTGTCGGACGATTTCGTGCTGGATTTGAGCAGTGTAGAATTTATAACGCAGACATTTGATTCTTACGGCATAACGGACGGGGAATTAAAAGCCGAATTGTCTGAAATACTCAAACAGAAAAACAACGACGCAGTTGAGAAACTGCTTTTAGAAAACAGAATTTCAAAAGAGTTTGCCGAAGCGTTTGTTGCCATTATCGGCGTAGGGGACGAGCCTGAGATTGCGTTGAACAAGATAAAGCCTTACGTAAAGCAGGATATGCAAAACGCATTCGACGAGCTGAAAGCCGTGACGGAAGCGCTTAAACAAAGCGAATGTTACGGCGGATTGAGAATCGATTTTTCGGTAGTTAGCGACTGTCAGTATTACAACGGAATAACGTTCAACGGATACGTTCTCGGAATGCCGAAAGCCGTATTAAAGGGCGGAAGGTACGACGGACTTGCAAAAAAGATGAAAAAGGATATAGGAGCGGCGGGCTTTGCCGTTTACGTCGGAGACCTTGCGAACGCGCATCATACGAAGCAGAAACCGATAACGATATTGCTTACTAGCGGAGCAAGCGACGCAGAGGTATTAAAAGAAGCGAACGCATTGAGAGAAAAAGGTTATATAGTAAGAGTTGCAAAAACCATGCCTTGCGATATAAACGCCGAAAAAGCGTATGGGTTTGAAAACGGAAAATTGAAGGTGATAAAATGATAAATATTGCATTACCAAAAGGCAGACTTGGTGAAAAAGTATACGAAAAACTTTCTAAGGCAGGGTACGGGTATTCCGAAAATACAGCGGATAGTCGAAAATTGATTTTTACGTCGTCGGACGGTTCGGTATCGTATTTCTGGGTTAAACCTAGCGACGTTGCGATTTACGTGGAAAAAGGCGCTGCCGATATCGGAGTGGTCGGAAAAGATATACTTTTAGAATATTCGCCCGACGTTTATGAAATTATGGATTTGAATATCGGCAAGTGCAAAATGGCGGTTGCGGCTAAAAACGGATATAAGGACGATTCGCTCGTAACGCTTAAAGTGGCTACCAAATTTCCTAATATCGCAAAGGAATATTATGAAAAGCAAAACCGCGACGTCGAGCTTATAAAACTCAACGGGTCAATCGAATTGGCGCCTATTCTGAAAATGAGCGACGTCATTGTAGATATAGTCGAAACGGGCACTACCTTAAAGGAAAACGACCTTTCGGTTATTGCCGACGTTTGCCCGATTTCCACAAGACTTATTGCAAATAAAGCAAGTTACAAATTTAAAAAGGACGAAATCGACAAGGTTAAGGAGAATTTGAAATGATAAGAATTTTTAACGAAAACGAAGCGGAAGAAATTTTTGCAAGAGACGAAAACCTTACCGATTCATACGACGGTATAGTAAGAGAAATTATACAAGAGGTTTGTGAAAAAAAGGACGAAGCGCTTTTAGGCTATGCGCAAAAATTCGACGGTGTAACTTTGGAGTCTCTCGAAGTTACAAAAGAAGAAATCGATTCAGCGGAATCCAAAGTCGACTCGCTTGTAAAAGAAGCTATAAACGAAGCGGCAAAGAACGTTGCCGAATTTCACAAACGCCAGCTTGACGGCGGTTTTATGTTTGAAAAAGAAGACGGCATAGTATTGGGACAAAAAGTCGTTCCGCTCGATAAGGTGGGAATATACGTACCCGGCGGAACGGCGTGTTATCCGTCAACTGTTTTGATGAATGCGATTCCCGCCAAAATAGCCGGCGTAAACAGCATAATTATGACGACTCCGCCACGTCGCGACGGAAGCATTTTACCGGAAGTTTTATATGCGGCAAAAGTTGCCGGAGTAGACAGAATTTTCAAAATAGGCGGCGCGGGGGCGATTGCGGCGCTTGCTTACGGCACGGAGAGCGTTCCGAAAGTCGATAAGATAACGGGACCCGGAAATATATTCGTAGCGACGGCAAAGAAGTTTGTTTTCGGCAAAGTTGCAATAGATATGATAGCGGGGCCAAGTGAAATTTTAATCGTTGCGGATAAAGGCGCTTCTCCTGCGGTCGTTGCCGCCGATATGCTTTCTCAGGCAGAACACGACCGTTTAGCTTCGGCGGTGTTGATTACCGACGATAAAGAGCTTGCCATAAAAGTTTCAGACGAAATCGAAAAGCAGTTGGACGTGTTGCCGAGAAAGGAAATCGCCCGTCAATCGATTGACAGAATGAGTAAGATTATCGTTGTGGAAAACCTTGAAAAAGGCGTTGAAATCGCAAACGAAATAGCGCCCGAGCATCTGGAATTGATGGTGGAAAAACCTTTCGATATGTTGACGAGCGTCAAAAACGCAGGTTCGATATTTTTAGGATACAATACGCCTGAACCGATTGGCGACTATTTTGCAGGTCCAAACCATACTCTGCCTACAAGCGGAACGGCAAAATTTTCTTCACCGCTTTCCGCTCTTGACTTTGTAAAACGTTCGTCTTATATTTATTATACAAAGGACGCTTTAAAAAAAGCAAAAGACAAAGTTATGGCGTTTGCAAATTCGGAAGGGCTCGGAGCACACGCAAACAGCATAGGAGTTAGATTTAAAAATAATGAGTAAGTTTTTGTCGAAAAGTCATTTTAATCTCAAAGCGTACATTCCGGGAGAACAGCCGACAGACAAAAGATATATAAAGCTCAATACAAACGAGTCGCCTTTTCCGCCGTCGAGAAGGGCGATAGCCGCGGTAAAACAAGAAGGCGCATCGCTCAATTTATACAGCGACCCTTCGGCGAAGAGTTTAAAAAGAGCCATAGCAAAGTATTACGGCGTTCAGGAATCGGAAGTAACCGTCACAAACGGCTCGGACGAGGCGTTGGCGTTTTGTTTTATGGCGTTTTGCGACAAGAACACGTCCATGGCTTATTTCGACGTTACTTACGGTTTTTATAAAGTGTACGCCGAATTGTTTGGAATACCGAGCGAAGTCGTAAAACTTAAAGACGACTTTACTGCCGATTTCGACGGCTTGAAAAAAACGGACGGCAACGTTATCATTGCAAATCCTAACGCACAAACGGGAATTTTCGAAAACCTTGCCGACGTTGAAGATTTGATAAAATTCAAAAAGGACAAAGTCGTTATAATTGACGAAGCTTACTGCGATTTCGGCGGAGAGAGCGCTGTAGAACTTGTAAAGAAGTATGAAAACGCAATAGTCGTTTCCACTTTTTCCAAGTCGAGAAATCTTGCAGGAGGCAG
>JBJETY010000048.1:0-7297 GCA_051883555.1 Christensenellales bacterium
TTTCCGATTTCAGAAAGACGGGGGCAATCGAACGTGCGGTTATGTTTATTAACCTTGCAAACGATCCTGCTATCGAACGTATTGCAACTCCGCGTATGGCATTGACCGCGGCGGAATATCTTGCATTCGAAAAGGATATGCACGTTCTTGTTATAACGACGGATATTACAAACTATGCGGAAGCTCTCCGTGAAGTTTCGGCGGCAAGAAAGGAAGTTCCGGGTCGTCGTGGATATCCGGGCTATCTTTATACGGACCTTGCTACAATTTATGAACGTGCAGGTCGTATCGTAGGTAAGAAGGGCTCTATAACTCAGATTCCTATCCTTACCATGCCTGAAGACGATAAGACGCACCCGATTCCTGACCTTACGGGATATATTACCGAAGGACAGATTATTTTAAGCCGTGAATTGCACAAGAAAGGTCTTACGCCTCCGATTGACGTTATGCCGTCGCTTAGCCGTCTTAAAGACAAAGGTATCGGCGCCGGAAAAACGCGTGAAGACCACGCTGACACAATGAACCAGCTTTTCTCCGCATATGCTGCAGGTAAGCAGGCAAAAGAACTCAGCTCAATTCTCGGTGAATCGGCGTTGTCGGAAGTCGATAAAAAATATGCGCATTTTGCCGAAGAATTTGAGAATCAATACGTTTCGCAAGGTTTTTATACCAATCGTACGATTGAAGAGACTTTGGATCTCGGTTGGAAACTTCTCGGACTTTTGCCGAAGAGCGAACTTAAACGTATAAGAGATTCATACATCGAAAAGTATTTGAAACAATAAGCCATTTATATAGAGGTTTGTCATGTCTATTATGAACGTAAACCCGACGCGAATGGAGTTAAGACGACTTAAAGTACGTCTTAAAACAGCCGTAAGGGGACACAAGTTGTTAAAGGATAAATCTGACGAAATGATCAGACGTTTTATGATTTACGTTCGTGAAAACCGTACGTTAAGGCAGGAAGTCGAAAAAGAATTATCTTTTGCATTAAAGGACTTCATGCTCGCTCGTGCAGTTTCTTCCGACGCCGTAATCGAGGAAGCTATTGCTTTGCCTAGCGTTAAAGCAGAACTCGAAACTACGACCGTAAACGTAATGAGCGTAAACGTTCCGTCTTTTTCTGCAGTAGAAAGCGGTACGAAAGAGCTTTATCCGTATTCGTTTGCTAGCGTAACCAGCGAACTCGATTTATCGATTTCAACGCTCAGCAGTTTGCTCGGCAAAATGCTCCGCCTTGCTGAAATCGAAAAGACGTGTAATATGCTTGCCGATGAAATCGAAAAGAATAAACGAAGAGTTAACGCTCTCGAATACGTTATGATTCCGCAACTTGAAGAGACGATAAAGTATATAACTATGAAGCTTGACGAAAACGAAAGGAGCGCAACGATACGACTTATGAAAGTCAAATCGATGATTGCCGTTCGTGACGGCCAGGCGGATAGCTGATAGGAGGAAATTGATGAAATTTTTTAGTACCGATTCCAAAAACGTCATCGAAGAAGTTAAGACGTCGGCGGATAAGGGTTTGACTGCTGCGGAAGCTTCCGAAAGACTCGCCGCAAACGGAAAAAACGAACTTGACCAAGGCAAGAAAAAAAGCATCTTTGTAAAGTTTTTGGAACAGTTTAAAGACGCTATGATAATCGTATTGCTTTGTGCCGCAGTTGTTTCCGCCGTAATTTCAATAGTCGAAGGACAGTATTACGATTTAATAGACGCAGGACTTATATTGATTATCGTAATCGTCAATGCGATTATCGGCGTTACTCAGGAGGCAAAAGCAGAGGCGGCATTGGAAGCTTTGAAGAATATGAATAAGCCTTTCTGCAAAGTTATCCGTGACGGCGAAATGATAAAGATAAAATCCGAAGAGCTTGTCGTGGGTGACTTAGTCGTTCTCGAGGCAGGCGATATCGTTCCCGCAGATATAAGACTTATCGAAGCCATGTCGCTTAAAGTTGAGGAGTCGGCGCTTACCGGCGAATCCGTTCCGAGCGAAAAGGACGCCGAAGCCATTTGCGACGAAGAAGCGCCGCTTGGCGACAGAAAGAATATGGTTTACAGCTCGGGCGTGGTTTCATACGGAAGAGGCAAGGGCGTTGTCGTCGGAACGGGCATGAATACCGAAGTGGGTAAAATCGCAAAAATGCTCGGCGAACACGAAGACGAACAGACTCCTTTGCAAGTTCAATTGGCTAAAACGGCAAAAATTCTTTCCGTAATCGTGCTTGCAATAGCGGCAATTATCTTTGTCGTTAAAGTATGTATGAGCCTTGGCGGTACTACGCTTATAGCGGACGCGGTTATCGATTCGTTTATGACGGCAGTAGCTATAGCCGTTGCGGCAATTCCTGAGGGACTGCCTGCGGTTGTTACAATCGTTCTTGCGATAGGCGTTCAGCGAATGAGCGAAAAACGTGCAATTATAAGAAATTTACCGGCAGTTGAAACTCTCGGCTGTTGTGAAGTTATATGTTCGGATAAGACGGGTACTTTAACTCTCAATCAAATGACGGTTAAGGGCATTTATACGACGTCTGCAGGAAGTTATGAAGTAGATAACGAAGACAAAAAAGCTGATTACTCCGTCGATACGTTGATAAAAGGAATGACGCTTTGTAACGATACCGTTTTCAGCGACGGAAAACTTCACGGCGATCCTACCGAGACGGCTTTGGTTGCATATGCCAGACTTATCGGGTACGACAGCGAAGAAATGATAAAGTCGAATCCTAGGGTAGGAGAAATTCCTTTTGACAGCAAGAGAAAACTTATGTCTACAATCAACGACACTAAGGACGGAAAGATTGCTTTCATAAAGGGCGCTCCTGATATTTTGATTGAAAAATGCAGTGAGATTCTTGACGGCGACAAAGTCAGAAAAATAACTTCGGACGATTTGAAGAATATCAAATCTGCAAACAGCGCAATGGCGCATAAGGCTCTCAGAGTTTTAGCCGTAGCGTTTAAAAAGAATAATCTTGAAATCGATAGTCTTGAAAGCAATATGATTTTCGTGGGCTTGGTTGGTATGATTGACCCTCCTCGTCCGGAAGTAAAGGAAGCCGTTAAAGTATGTAAACGCGCCGGTATGCGTCCTATTATGATTACGGGCGACCATATCGACACGGCAAGCGCGATTGCCGAGCAGATAGGAATTTTGCGTAAAGGCGATTGGGTTATTACGGGAGCGGAACTCGATAAACTTTCAGACGAAGAATTCCACAAGAATCTTCATAAATATCGCGTGTTTGCCCGAGTTTCACCTGAAAATAAAGTAAGAATTGTTAAGGCGTTTAAGTCTTTTAAAAAGATTTGCGCAATGACTGGCGACGGCGTTAACGACGCACCGTCAATAAAAACGGCTGATATCGGTATCGGCATGGGCATAACGGGAACGGACGTTTCTAAGGGCGCCGCCGATATGGTACTTGCAGACGACAACTTTGCAACGATTATCGCCGCCGTAGAAGAAGGCAGAAAGGTTTATAGCAACATAACGAAAGCTATACAGTTTTTGCTCAGTGCGAACATAGCGGAAGTTTTATGTTTGTTTATCGCAACGGTCTTCTTGTCGATAGGCGTTCCTGGCGGCGTAGAATTTTTAACTCCTGTTATGATTTTATGGGTTAACCTTGTAACCGACTCTCTTCCGGCTCTTGCTCTCGGTATGGAGCCTGCCGAAAAGGATATTATGAATTATCCGCCGCGAAAAACGGGCAAGAGTATGTTCTCAGGCAAAATCGGCAGAAACATTTTGATTCAGGGTATTATGCAAACCGCTTTGGTTATGCTTGCATACTGCATAGGCAGCTATATTATGGAAGGCGCACATGCTGCGTTGGACCACAAAGAAGGCATGACGATGGCATTTATAACGCTCAGCTTCATTCAGTTGTTCCATGCTTATAATATGCGTTCGCAGACACATACGATTTTCAATAAAAAATTGTTTAAAAACAAAATGATGAATATATCTTTCATCATAGGCGCTGTTCTTATGGTATTGGCAGTCAATCTCGACAGCTGGATTCCTGGTGAAATCGAAATTTTCGGTACAACTCAGATAACGGCTGTAGATTGGGTAATCTGTATTGCTTGTGCGTTTGCAATCGTTCCTGTCGTTGAGTTGCAGAAAGTAATTGAAAATGCAATAGCAAAGAAGAAAGCTTTAAATAGCGGTGCAGAGTTGACCGAAGAAGAAATTCTCATAAAACTTGATCAGGATTTCGACAACAATATGATTGAATACTTAAATTCTAAAGGCGGAAAGATCGATTTAGAAGAAGAGAATGAAAAAGTTGAAGTAGAAGCACCGTCTGAAGAAGATAAGAAAAAGGGTGAATAATTTTTAAATAATTTATGTACTGCAACTGCTGAAACGTTTAAAGTCGTTCGGATTTTAATTTAATTTTACGCAGGTTTAATTAAGAAAGAATTTAATGCGGCAGTGAAAACGTGATAGAATATTTGGCAGTTGAAGCGTAAATAATTTGTAAATAAACAATTTTAAAACATGTATGGCGTAGATATAAAAGGCTTGCTTAGCAAGCCTTTTATTTTTTATTTTATAATTCAGGTTAAAACTATCAAACAAGTTTGGGTATAAACTATTCAATAAATTAGGTTATAAAATATCCGACAAATTGAGTTTAAACTATTTAATAATTCAGGTTAAAACTATCAAACAAGTTTGGGTATAAATTATTCAATAAATTAGGTGAAAATATCTAACAAATTAAGTTATAAATTATTTAATAATTCTGATTGTAAATTAACTAATAAGTTTGGTTATAGAATCAAATAAATTATGTTATAAAATACCTAATAATAAGCTATAAACTATTTAATAATTCAGGTTGAAAACTATCAAATAAGTTAGGTTGCAAATCAACTGATATTTTTTTTTGGGGGGGGGGATTTACAAAATGCTTAGGTTGTGCGGTAACTAATAGTTTAAAATCGTTTTGGATTATCGGCGTTATATGCAACGGACGTTTGCAAAAAGCCCATAAAATTAAGATATAAAACGGATAAATATATAAAACGGATAAAATGAATTTTAATAGGTTTCTTTAATTGTTTTATCTATGGCGTCATATGCGTTACGTTGACGGTGAGTTGCTTTGGATTGCAGTTTAGTCTTTTGTCTGTTCACATAAAAATTTTAAAAAAGTTTATAAAAATTAACGATTATTAAATTTTAAATTGCAAACACCGAATCTAAATAACTTATTGAATAAATTGCGTATCGAATAACGTATAATTCGATTTAATTTAAAGGAAACCAAAAAGGGAAAATGAAAATCAAATTTGTTTTAAATTTATACAAATTATTAAGTTTTTTATTGGGGTAGACAAAACGAAAAACATATTTTATAATTTAAACAAGGTGGAAAAATGGCTAAAATTTATTTACATAAAAAACTGAAAAATACGATAATAGCCTTGGTTGTGATAGCGCTCGTTTTTACTCTGTTCGGCGTTCTATTATTATCAGATTCATTTGCAAACGAAAAGGGACACCTTTCGGGCGATTACTACAACGTTATATCGAGCGTTCCCGATATTGCTTTAAAAAATCCTAAAATCAACGAAATTGCTATACTCGGTAGTCACGATTCATTCAGCGATAAAATTACAACGTCTTCCGAATTGGATCCTGCAAATACCGGCATTATGGCGAGCAAGGCTTTCGGGGCGATATCTCAAGGGTTGTTTACCAGATTTTCCGTCACGCAAGAGCTGGACGCTGCAGGACAGCTTTCTCTCGGAGTGCGTTATTTCGACGTGCGTACGTCTTTGTATAACGGGGAGTGGTGGACTAAGCACGGCAGATTGTCAGGAAAACTCGACGACTATTTAACGCAGATTTTGCAGTTTTCCGAGCAGTATGACGGTGAAGTGATTATTCTCGATTTTCAACATTCGTATTTCGGAGAGCAAACCGTAAACGATTTTTTTGAACATTTATCCGAAGTAAAAGTGAACGGAAAATCGATTTACGATTATGCGTCGTACGTCGCAGAAAATATATCGATTGATGAATTAAGATATAACGACGTATGCGCAGCGGGAAAAACCGGATTAGTTTTGTTGTTCAACTGTGAAGATTATGAATACGACTTCGACGATATTACGTCCGAGTATAAAAAATATTTTTACGACCGTGAGAGCGACGTAAGGTCCCTTTGGCACTCGACTTGCAATACGAAACATCTTATCGAGGGAATAAACGAAGAAGCTAAGCTTTTAAAAAACACCACGGAGCATAGCGGCAAATTAAGAATAAATCAGACGCAACATGCGTTTAGCGGCGACGGAATATTTAATGCGATATTCAGCTGGTCGCTACTTAACATAGCGGACGATTATAACGTAGAGCTGATTGAAAATCCGAATTTTAACGAATGGCTCAGCGTTATGCCGATAACAATGGTAGATTTCGCCACCTCAAAAAAAGGCGACTTTAATCGCAGAATAAACGCCATTATTTATGATTACAACGTAAATTTATGTGCGACTTACTAATTATCGTAACTTTTCAAATTGCATAAAGTATTAATTTCAAAACACACTTATACAAATTTAAATTTATCTGCAGGATGAATAAGCAAATAAAAGTATTTTTTTACGTTTAGTTTGAAATTGCAGATAATGCGTCGTCTAAAAGCGGCCGACGACGAAAGGAAAAAGAATGAACGCCCAAGCGGAATTAGACAAATTGATAGATAAATTGCAGAGCGAAGGCAAAAGGCCTTCGCTGCTTCTGCATTGTTGTTGCGGTCCGTGTGCAAGTTATTGCATAGATTATTTAAATGAGTATTTTTCGATTACGGCTTTGTTTTTCAATCCTAACATTATGCCTAAGCAGGAATACGAGTTGAGACTAGAAGCGTTTAATAAACTGCTCACGCACTATGACGGTGTAAAAAAGGTAATATTGACAGGCTTTGAAGATAATTATACCGAACTTGTCAAGGGACGTGAAAACGAGCCTGAGGGCGGTGAAAGGTGCAAACGCTGCATCGAATTTCGCCTTGCCAAAACGGCTGAAGCTTCTGAAGGGTATGATTATTTTGCAACGACCTTAACGGTAAGTCCGCATAAAGACGCGGCGTATATCAATGATAAGGGAATCGAACTTTCTAAAATTTTTAATAAGGCAGAATATTTGCCGACGGATTTTAAAAAGAAAAACGGTTTTTTGCGGTCAATCGAATTGAGCAAAGAATACGGACTTTACAGACAAAATTATTGCGGGTGCAAGTTTTTATAATAGAGT
>JBJETY010000049.1:0-44124 GCA_051883555.1 Christensenellales bacterium
CTGTCAATTACGACGCTGATTTCATGTTTGCAATTTTTATCGAGTTCGATTTCTTCGTCAAGCGTATAATTTACGCCGTCAACCTTTACTCTCAGATAACCGCTCTTCTTAAGACTTTGAAGCTCTTTTCGATACTCTCCCTTTCTGCCGCGAACGATAGGCGCCAGAATCTGAATTTTGCCGCCCCTTTCGATTATTTTGTCCGCTATCTCGTCAACCGTTTGAGGACGGATTTCTTTTCCGCACTTCGGGCAATGCGGAATACCGATTCTAGCATAAAGCAGTCTTAAATAGTCGTAAATTTCCGTAACCGTACCGACGGTTGACCTCGGATTTTTCGAAGTCGTTTTCTGGTCGATAGCTACCGCAGGCGAGAGCCCCTCGATATATTCGACGTCCGGTTTTTGCATCTGTCCTAAAAATTGGCGCGCATAGCTCGAAAGACTTTCAATATATCTTCTTTGTCCCTCGGCGAATATCGTGTCGAAAGCAAGCGACGATTTACCGCTTCCCGAAAGTCCGGTAAAAACGATAAATTTATCTCTCGGAATAGTTAAATCTATATTTTTAAGGTTGTTTTCTTTTGCCCCTTTAATTTTAATTTCATCCATAAATTACCCGTTAAAAAATTATACGTTTATCGCATTTTATCGCATATTTTCATATACGCATATTGCAAAATTTATTTGTCTTTCGTTCGCTCTTGGCGTTTGCTCTTGCCCGTAAATTTAAGCTTTTAGTTTTTAATTCCGATTAAGTTTAAACCGACGATTTAGGATAAATCCGTCTGTTTTATGACGAATATACCTTGACAAATTTGTCTGTATGTCAAATCGTAGAGTTTCGGTTTTGATTTATTATACTTCTTATTCGCTACGTTTAAAACGTTTTACGATATCTAATGTCTGAGTTGCTTTTTTAAAGCGGAAATTTCTTCGCGAAGTTTTATCGCCGCTTCGAAATCGAGCATATCCGCCGCCTGTCGCATCTTTGCGTTAAGTTTTTCGATTTCCGCCCTTATATCCTCAGGCTTCTTTTTATCGACGTCTGCTTTTTTAGAAATTTCAATCGTATTCGTTATCGGTTTAATTATCGTTTTCGGCGTTATATTATGTTCGACGTTATATGCGGTTTGCTTTGCCCTCCTTCGGTCCGTCTCCGTAATCGCTCTTTGCATACTGCCCGTAACGGTATCCGCATACATAATAACGCGTGATTCGCTGTTTCGTGCGGCTCTTCCGATTGTTTGAACGAGCGAAGTTTCGCTTCTTAAAAATCCTTCTTTATCCGCGTCGAGAATCGCTACCAGCTTAACTTCCGGTATATCGAGTCCCTCTCTTAAAAGATTTATTCCGACAAGGACGTCGAATTCGCCTAACCTGAGCCCTTTTACGATTTCTATTCTTTCAAGCGTATCGATATCGCTGTGCATATATTTGACTTTGATATTGACTTCCCTGAGATATTCCGTAAGGCTTTCAGCCATTTTTTTCGTCATAGTCGTTACAAGCGTTCTGCCGCCCGATTCGGTGACGGCGTTTATCTCTCCGATAAGGTCGTCAATCTGATTTACGGTAGGACGTATTTCGATAGGCGGGTCGACAAGTCCTGTCGGACGAATAAGCTGTTCAACCACTTTGTCCGCCTGCCCCAATTCATAATCGGCGGGAGTTGCGGAAATACATACAAGCTGTTTGATTCTCTTATCGAATTCATCGAAACGCAAAGGGCGATTGTCGTATGCCGCAGGAAGTCTGAATCCGTAATCGACAAGATTTTGCTTTCTCGCTTTATCACCGTTATACATAGCGCGTATTTGCGGAATGGTCATATGACTTTCATCGATAAAAACGACGTAATCGTCTTTGAAAAAGTCCATAAGCGTATACGGTGGTTGCCCTATTGCGCGTCCGTCAAAATATCTGCTGTAATTTTCGATACCCGAACAATACCCTATTTCCCTTATCATTTCAACGTCATAGTTGACTCTTTCATCTATTCTTTGCGCTTCTATAAATTTTCCCTGTTCTTCAAAAGTTTTACGTCTTTCTTCCTTATCTGACAGAATCTGAGAAAGAATAGCCTCTTTATCGCCGCCGACAACGTAATGGCTTGCAGGGAAAATCATCGTATGTTTTAAATACTTAAGAGGTTTGCAAGTCAAAGAATCGATTTCGGAAATCTTTTCTATTTCATCGCCGAAAAACTCGACTCTTACGGCAACGTCCGTATTTGCCGCAGGATAAATATCTATAACGTCGCCACGCACTCTGAACGACGAACGTACAAAGTCTATATCGCTTCTCTTATACTGAATGTTTATAAGTTTATCGATAAGCTCGTCGCGGTCGTAACATTCGCCTTCTCTTAAAGAAACGGCTTGTGAATAGTATTCCACGGGAGCGCCGAGACCGTAAATACAGGAAACGGACGCCACTACAATCGTATCCCGTCTTTCACAAAGAGAAGCCGTTGCACTGTGTCTTAATTTATCGATTTCATCGTTTATGGCAAGGTCTTTTTCGATATAAGTATCGCTTCTGGGAATGTAAGCCTCAGGCTGAAAATAATCGTAATATGAAACAAAAAATTCTACGCGGTTGTTAGGAAAAAATTCTCTGAATTCGTTGCAAAGCTGGGCGGCAAGCGTTTTATTGTGAGCAATTACAAGAGCCGGTCGTTGCACCTGCTCGATTACGTTTGCCATAGTAAAAGTTTTACCGCTTCCGGTAACGCCTAAAAGCACTTGCGTTCTGAATCCGTCGTTCAGTCCTTCCACAAGCTCCTTAATAGCCTGCGGCTGGTCGCCGCAGGGCTTGAATTTGGAAACTAACTGAAATTTTTCTTCCATTTGTTAATTGTTTACCGCTTTGAAAAATTCAAACTTTAAAACAGAAAATCACACAAACTGGTTTAAAATAAACTTTATAAGCCAACCGACTATTGCAGTACATGCACCCGAAACGACGGCAATAACGATTTTAAACGCAAGTTTCTTTTTAAAACTCGCTTCGTCCCTTGCAAACGCCAATCCCTTTTTATGTAAGTTTATGCAATAGTACAATTCGCCCTTTTTATCCGTCATCGTAAGGTCAAAATAATCGTCGAGCTCGAGATTCTTTAAAGTAGGTTCGAGTTCGTCCGAATCAAATTCCAAATCGTAACTGATATTGGAAAATATATCGACAGGGCGCATAATGCAGATGCCTTTGTTTCTGCTGGCTTCGTTATAAACGTAACGCATTATGGCTTTTTCTTTTTTTGTAAGAGTTGAATTCTTTTCAAGAGCCATATATTACCTATTTTATGAGAGCTATTACGATTGCGCTAATAATCGTAACGATTACGCCGCCGACAAGCGAGCCGAAAAGAGCGGCAAAAAACACCGATTTTTTGAGCGACCAATTCTTTCCGATTTTTCCGACGATTCCTTCCTTGCCGTTTGAAGACACAACTTCAAGAGAATCCTCTTCGATTTTAGCTTTAGGAAGAAGGGCTAAACAATACTCGTCGTCGTTTGAATATTTGACCTTTATCATTTCCCTGTCGCTGATTTCTTTTATCGCTTCTTTAAGTCCGCTTTTATCGAGAGCAAGACTGCTCGGCACGGCGGAAATAATTTCATCTGCGTCCAGAATCTTAAAAGCGTCGGTTTCACCGATAAGTGTAACGATTGCCTTTAAAACTTCATTGTTTTTTTCCTGTATCATAAAAGCCACCTCTTTGGTTTATTTGCAATGTCAGTATATCACAAGGCATTGACAAAATCAATATTTTTTCATTTGGCCATTAAAAATTGTTTTACAAATCGAAATTTGTGAGTTAGAATTTATAATAATATAAAAATATAATAAAATAAATACTAATAAAGAAGAAGCGCTATGAATTTACTTGGAAAATTTTTAACAAAAACCGACTTTAAGTCATACGATGAATTAAAAAATTTACGTTTGAACGTGCCTGAAGATTTTAACTTCGGCTATGACGTAGTCGACGAATACGCACGAATCTGTCCTGAAAAAAAAGCTCTCGTATGGTGCGATTCTCAAGGCGATGAAAAGATTTTATCCTTTAAAGACGTTTCAATCCTTTCCAATAAAATGGCAAACTTTATTTTAAGTTGCGGACTGAAAGAAGGCGACTACGTAATGAGCATGTTAAACCGCCGCTGGGAATATTGGGTATTGACCGTTGCTTGCCATAAAATCGGCGTAACCATCATTCCTGCAACTCATCTTTTGACGGCAAAAGATATTGCATACCGTATAAACGAATCGGGTGCAAAAATTCTTTTCGCAACAACGGAAGAAGACGTCATCGAACACGTTGCGCTCGCTCTTCCTAAATGTGAAAATCTTAAAAAAGTTCTTTATACAAAAAAGGTCGAAGGCTACGACGTAATAAGCGAAGAGCTTGAAAAATGCAGCGACTCACTCTCTGTTAAACGTCCTGACCCTAACGGCTCTATGCTTTGTTATTTTACGTCCGGAACGACGGGAATGCCTAAAATGGTCGAACATAACTTTTATTATCCTATCGGCCATATTATTACGGCATATTTTTGGCAGAAAGTCGTTGACGACGGTCTTCACTTCACAATGGCTGAAACAGGTTGGGCAAAATGCAGTTGGGGCAAAATTTACGGTCAATGGATTTCGGGTACGGCGATTTTTGCATACGATTACAACGGCAGATTCACACCGACAGACGTACTTCCGTTTATCGGAAAATATAAAATAACGACCTTCTGCGCGCCGCCTACAATTTATCGTTTCCTTATAAAGGAAGACCTTTCAAAATATGACTTCTCTTCGCTGACTCACTGCTCCACAGCGGGCGAAGCGTTAAATCCAGAAGTCTTCAAACAATTTTACGACGCAACAGGACAAAAAATTTACGAAGGCTTCGGACAAACGGAATCGGCAGTGCTTCTCGGTTCTTTCTTTTTTGAAGAACCCGTCGTCGGCTCTTTGGGAAAACCTAGCCCGATTTACGACATAACTCTTATCGATGACGATGAAGAACCTGTCCCGGACGGAACGGAAGGCGAAATCGCAATTCTGAATTCAAGCGTTTATTGCAGTCTCGTTTCAAACTACAAAGGCGACCCTGCCAGAACGAAAGAAGCAAGAGGCGGAAAGTATTATCACACGGGCGACCTTGCCATAAAAGACAAAAACGGATATTACTGGTTCGTCGGAAGAAAAGACGATATCATTAAATCAAGCGGATACCGTATAGGACCGTTCGAAGTCGAATCCGCTCTTATGGAACATCCGAGCGTACTCGAATGTGCTATCACAGGTGCTCCTGACCCGCTCAGAGGACAAGTCGTAAAAGCGACTATCATACTTGCAAAAGGTTACGAGCCGAGCGAGGAACTTAAAAAAGAATTGCAAGACCACGTAAAACGTCTCACCGCTCCTTATAAATATCCTAGAATTATCGAATTCGTTTCGGAACTTCCTAAAACTACAAGCGGAAAGATAAAGCGTGTGGATATAAGAAAAAAAGATAACGACGAAAAATAAAACAATCTATAAACGGTTTTAAATTTAGAAATAAGTTTGAAACCGTTTAATTTTAAAACGGTTTAATTTAAAACGTGCGATACTGTTTCAATTTTAAGCGTTTAATCAAAAGCGTTAAAACTGAACTTTAATCTAAACTTTAAATTAAATTATAAAAAACTAAAACCGTTTAAATTTAAAGTACCGTTTAAATTTAAAGTTTTTACTTTAACTAAAATTTGAACTTTAAATTTAAATAAAATTTTAATTTTAAATAAGACTTTAATTTAAATAAGACTTTAATTTAAATAAGACTTTAATTTAAATAAAATTTTAAATTAAATAAAAAGACCGCATTTGCGGTCTTTTTATTTTTGTTGTTCGATATAGGCGATAATCGCAATTATTTTGCGTCTTTAACGCCCTGTTCCGTTCCCATATAGAAAACGCTACCTACAATGCTGATTGTGACTTCATCGCCTGCGACTTTCTGATAATAATCGCGAAGAATTTTTGCGTCGGCTGATTTTTCAAACTTAATTACGGTGACAGCGTCTGTTTTATTTTCACCGAAAACTGACCATTTAATTCCGCCTTCGCAACCTAACGCTTTGCAAATTTCTGCCGTTGCTACAAGTTCTTCTGACGTTGCAATCTCTACGTCATAGCCCTTCTTTTCAAGTTTTTTGCCAATGCTTTCAGCATTACAAGCACAAAGGCAAGCTGCCATAATTGCAACGATAGAGATTACTGCAACTAATGCTAACACTCTTTTTTTGTTCATAAGTACCTCCGATTTTTATAAATAATTAATAACTTTCGTTATTTAGTTTATTATATCATGCTACGCAAGTCGTGTCAATATTGAAACTTTTTATATTCTGTTATTAAAACGCAGAATATTTTAAAATTCGGTTTTTCGGCATTTTGGCATACTTGCATAAACTTTGAGAAAATTTTTATTCGTTAAATTAATTTAAAAATTAATTTAAAAAATCATTTAAAAATTAAATTTAAGAATGAAAGATATTTTTTTAAATAAAGAGTTTAAATAAAAAGACCGCAAATGCGGTCCTTTTATTTTTAGATTGTTTAATTTAAACGATAATCACAATTACATTGCGTCTTTAACGCCCTGTTCCGTTCCGTAAAAAACAACGTTGCTAACTCTCTTGCAAACAAGTTTTACACCGAGAGCTTCACCTGTAGCTTTTTCGGCTTCAGCTTGTGCGTCTTTTGCGTCGGCAATTTTGTTGTATTTTACAACCGTAACTTTATCGCCCAATACGCCTTTCGTTGCGACTACACCCCAAGCAATGGTTGAATCCTTTTCTTCATCACTGAGTGATACGCAGGTGTAACCTTTCTTTTCAAGCTTGTTGGTAATGCTTTCAGCGTTACAAGCGCAAAGGCAAACTGCCATAATTGCGACGATTGCCATAATTGCAACAATAGCTAAAACTCTTTTTTTATTCATTATACCCTCCGTTTTTGCCATAGGCAAATTTTTTGTAACTTTCGTTACATTATTTCATTATATAATATAAAAATTTTTATGTCAACACAAAATAATCACTCATAGCCCTAAATTGCGGAAGTTTGAAAAGCCCTTGAATCAATCCGATATCGTTTGTTTTGCAAATTAAACGTAACAAAAATCAGATGTAAAATTGATAAATACCTTTATTGTTTTTTATATAGCCTTAATACATTGACTAAAAATTTTATATTTGCTAAAATTTTAAATGTAAACAAAACGGTTGTTTAAAATTTATAATTTTGTAATTTATAATTATGAAATTTGTAATTATATTGCTGATTGCTTTAGCCTTATAATTTTGTTTATAAGAGTTTAAAAAACCGATTAATAATTTGAAAGTTGAAAGCAACCGAAAAGTTTAGTCGTTAATCGTTCGATTCGCAAATTCCGCTTGCGTTATGTCGGAATTTAAACAAGACTATGCGATTTATTCGTAAATAGGTATAACAAAAAACAGTTTATGGCAAAAGAGATTTCAATAGCATGTTTATCGCTTCTGGGCGGACTCGGAGTCTTCCTGATTGCGATGAAACTTTTATCAACAAACATAGAGACGCTCGCCGGCAATAAGATGAAACTTATGCTAGCAAAACTCGGCAGAAGTAAAATCGTCGGCGTCGGGATAGGCACGGGCGTAACTGCAATTATCCAAAGTTCGGGTGCGGTTTCCGTTATGGTCATAGGTTTTGTAAATGCAGGACTTATGAGCCTTGCGCAAGGCGCCACTATCATATTCGGAGCTAACATTGGTACAACCATAACCGCGCAGATTGTTGCTCTCGGCATGCTCGGCTCGGGCGGCATTTCGATGGACATAATTTTCGGTGCACTTTGCGGCATAGGCGCGTTCATTCTTCTTTTCGTTAAAAACGATACGGCAAAAAAAATAGCGGGACTTGTAGCAAGCTTCGGTATGCTTTTTATCGGATTAAATCTTATGAGTGACGCTATGAACGTTTTCACAAAGTCGTCTGCTCTCATTTCGTTTTTAGCGACAATACAAAATCCGATATTGCTCGTATTAATCGGCTGCCTCGTAACCGCTATTCTTCAAAGCTCGTCAGCTATGACCGGTATCATAATAACCATGATTTTCGGCGGACTTATAAATATTGACCAAGGCATATATATGACTTTCGGTTCAAACATAGGCAGTTGCGTTGTCGCAGTAATCGCCTGTTTAGGACAATCGACAAACGCAAAACGAACTGCTTTCATTCATTTCTTTTTCAATTTCGTCGGCGTTGTAATATTTATGTTAATAGGTTTATTTATGAAATTAGGTGGCACCGGTTTCGGACAGGTCTTAAATCTTATGTTCCCGGAAGTCCCGACTACTCAACTTGCCATGATGCATACGATTTTTAACGTATGCACCGTACTGTTGGTCTTGCCTTTCACAAATCTAATAGTTATAATGACTGAAAAGTTGATAAAAGATAAACCGTCTAAAAACGAACAGAAAATTCACCTTACCTATCTTGAGGAACATATTTTAGGTACTCCTCCTATTGCCGTAGAACAAGTTAAAAAAGAAGTCATAGATATGGCGGGCAACGCTATGGCAAATTTCAATCTTGCCATAGATTCAATTATAAACCGTGATTTATCTCACAAAAAAGATTTTGAAAAGCGTGAAGAATTTATCAATTTCCAAAACAGAGAAATTATTCGCTACGTAATCAATATAACGAAACTTGAAATATCCGATTATGACAGAGCGTTTTTAGGAACAGTCTATCATACCGTTACCGACATCGAACGTATCGGCGACTATGCGGAAAACATACTGGAATACACGGAAAAACTCGTCGAAGAAAATCAAAGTTTCTCAAAAGGGGCAATCGCCGAATTGGGACAGCTTACCGATAAAATCAACGAACTTTACAACTTAACCATGTCGATGTTCATAACAAGCGACTATTCCGATATAGACAAAGCCGAAGCCGCCGAAGAAGAAATCGACGCTTTAACAGACCAGATGGGTAAAAATCATATTCGCAGAATGACTGAAGGCAGCTGTACAATGGATGTAGGCTCGCTTTATCTCTCTCTCAATTCTAACGCAGAGCGTATCGGCGACCATATCATAAACATAGCGGAATCGGTAAACGATTTTAAAAAGAAATCAAAAACTCAGCCGACGTTAGAAACGGCATAACATAATTTTTCGTTAGGTAGACTTTGCCCTATCGTCTTGCAATCTAAAAGCAGATAAATCGTATATGTAATTTTAATATTTATCTTTTATCAATCGGTTTTGCAAATATCGTATTTCGTAAAACCGATTTTTAAAACTCCGGCAATTAATACCGCCTTTATATGTTCTCGCATTTTTGCATAAATCACACTTTTGGCTCGCCACCGTTTACTTTACCTTTTCGGCATAAGTTATTTTCCTTTTATTTCGGCATAAAGGTTTTTTTTGGCATAAAGCCGAAATAAAAAAGCAACGTTTCGTTGCTTTTTTATTTGCGATTACTTAAATCTGTTTAAGTGATTGCCGAATAAAACGTCTTAAAACGTATTAACAATACGATTAAAGCAATAACGTCTTATCTTCACCCATACCGAGCATGCCGTCAAGAACGTACTTCTTTCCGTCCTCATCTCTGAGATAACCTTCGAGTTCTCCGAAAGTTACGTAATAATCGATGTTGACTATGCCCGTATGCAAAATCATAGGGTTAAGGCTGTAAATCTTAAACGTAAGGTTTACCATATCGTGTTCGTCTTTAACGTACCATTCGGCATAATCTTTGAAATCTTTCGTTTCAGGATTTCTCGTAAATTTTACAGGAGGCAGTATGCTGCTCTTTCCTTCAAGCCATAAAATATTTTCATTGTATTTTTCCTGGTCGATAGATTGGTTTCTCGTAAGGTTAAAGGCAAGATATTGCATTTTGCCGTCGATAATGCATTTACCCATTGTCGTTACCCAATCGTAATGCGCTCTTCTCGGATAATAACCTCTGTGGTCGTCGATAATAGCCGTGCTGTCGGCGTCGGTCAACATCTCCTCGCCGTTGATAATAAGCGAACCTTCAGCCTTAAAGAAGTCTTTTTGGCTGTAAAGCGGTCTGTTCTTGCCAAAAGGAATAGAAGCAACGCAAGGGTCACTGAGTCGGGTAAGACTGAAATTATACGAAATCGAAGCCGTACCATAATTTTCTTTAATCGCTTTTACGGCAGTTTTCTCTTTACGAGGAGCAGTGATTAAACATTTGCCTTCGTGCTTGCCGCTAAGGTCTGCTCTGCCGTCTTGAAAATTATTTACGTATTTAACAAACGAAACAGGCGTATGAGCTTCTGCAATAGATCCGTTTATAAGATTTGGAGCTATTTGCGTGTCCTTGCTTTTAAGATTAGTATCCCAACAATAAGTTTTCTTCGTGCGTTTATCGTAAAATATGTTCAGCGTTTTTCCGAAAATTCCCATATCGCAAACAACGGCAAGCAAAACGCCGTTTTTCAAATGGACTTCCGTAGCTTCCCACAACGTAAGTTTAAGACGATTGAAACAGTTAGGCAACGCCGTAGGTTTTTTAGCTTTTACAAGGTCCATACTTTCAAATTCACGCGTGAACGTGCCGAAAACAACTTTACCTTTTTCGTCAACCATACTTTTAGGCGGTTCAACCGCTCTTCTTTTGTCATCGATAAATTTGCTGTATTCTCCCATAAATGCCTCCTTTAATTATGTGAAAATCTATTTTAATTTTTTATATTTTCTATACGTATTCCATTTTTATATTCTTTGATTTCTTTATTAGCTTTCCGCTGACACGGCGGCACGGCTTTAAGCACTTTAAACAATAGTTTCCATAAAAATCGCTGTTCTTTTGCCGATTGTCTTCCCCATACTTTAAAAATTCTTATTATTCTGCCGAAAGTGAAATCGGCAAGAACGAATATATTTGCACCGTCAAGCGCGCGTGCTACAAGATGACGGAAAAGCGCTCTTTCTTCAAAACTCATTGTAGGCAAGACTTTTTCAATAACAAGCCTTATCGTTTTCGAAGCATGGCACGTCGTATCGGCAAGAACAAGACTGCCGTCCTCCTTATTTATCTGCCAGTTAAATAAATAATGCTGCCATATCCCGGAAGAATGCGAATATATCGTTTTATAATCCGTTCCGTTATTCAGCACCATTCCGAAAACGCTGAATTCTGGACAATACTTCTGAGTCTTCGAAATCGCCTCTTTATATCTTTCGTCCGCCATATCTTTTTCAAGAAATCCCGGGCCGTCGTAATTGTAAACTCCTATTATTCTGTCGCGAATTTCTTTATCGCAGAAAGAGGATATATAAACCGCTATATTCCCGCCTTTTGAATGTCCGCCGACTACAATAGGTTTATCCGTTTCCTTTGCATATTTCGTCAATGCTTCGATACTGAGTTTATGCGACGCCAAAGCTTCCGTATAAATCAAATCGACGTCTTCGAGCCAACCGACCATATGGTCGTCGGTTCCGCGGCAGGCAACGTAAACAAAGTCTTTACAATCGAAAAGGGCAATTCCGTATTGATATTTCAATTCCGACGATAATTTATTGTCTGCGTCGATAATCTTTACGTCTCTTAAACGTTTATTATTTTCAAGGGCTTTTAACAAAGATACGCAATCTTCATAACAATAAGGCGCAACTTTTAAAAGGTCGATTTCTTTTTCTTTTGCCGCCTTCAATACGTCGCATATGCTTTCGCCTTTGAAATATTCGAGATTCATATATGCAAGCTGACAAAGAATTAAACTGTCGGCGTCGCAAAAAGGAAGCTCGGAAAACTTTTTATCAAAATTTTCGGCGTACGAAACAAGGTTGTAAAAACGATTATGTTTAAAGCTGAATTTGTTGTACGCTTTCTTAAATTTGCGTTCGCTGAGCTTTGCTGCTTTCCTTTCAATTTTCTCCGTATTTTTATTATATCTATCCCGAATATTTTTAACCGTCGTACGCAAAATCAACGGCACGACAAATACTACCCAAATAATAATTCCTATCCATTTTAAAGTGGAAAAAACGCCGATATACGAAGACACGCTTGTATAACCGTGCAATAAAAACATAATCAAAACGTTTTCAATCGTATCGAATAAATACGGCAACAACGGTACGCATATTCCCAACCATTTAGTCCTTTTTTTCAAAAGTGAAACAGTCAGGAATATCATAGAACAAACGTAAGCTAAGGAAAAACAAAAATCACAAATCGTATAATTGACGTAGCTAGCGACGTCGCCTTCTGTCATAAGATTAAAAACTCGTAAAACTTCATCGCCGTCGTAATTGAAACGTCCGTCAAAATGTTCAATACCTTGCATTGCTTCCGATTGAAAAGCCGTAAAAGGCAAATAAAACAAAATACAGGTTATAATTGTAGCAATAACGGCAATTATGCCGAAAGCTAAAAATGCTTTGTCTCTTTTTGAAATTTTCCCCATGGAAATATTTTACAATAAATATTTTGCTTTTACAATACCAAACGAAAATTTTTGTTGAATTGCAAAGCGTATTTTACGCTTACCTAATTAATTTAAACTTTACCTAATTAATTTAAACTTTAACAGATAATTTAAACTCTAATCTAATTAATTTAAACTTGAATTTTACGTTTATTAAATTAAGTAGATTTTACCGCAATGCGTTTTATTCCGATTTTATCTCAATGCGTTCAAGTAGGGTTACAAGTGCACTCAGGCAGCAAGCGTTTTTTTGCTTTTGTCATATAAAAGATACAGTCTGAAACGGTTATATCTTTGAATCCATATAAACGGCATATCGGCAAGGATTGCCGCAACCGCCGAAGTAATCAAAAAGACGTACCAATTAGATTGCAATGCAGGTACAAAAGCTAAAAAGCACGTGCAAAAACTTAGATAAAAATTGATTTGGTGTATGATTTCCGCACTAATATTTCCCCTTAAAGCCGTTTTCAATTTATCCGTACTTTTTATATCTGCAAGCGACAAAACGAAACCGCTTCTGTTCCATGCAGGGGCAACGTCTTTCCATTTCTTTATGCCCGTTTTTTCCAGCAATTTTTTCTCTTTTTCGCTAATTCGGAAAATTTTGCTTTCGACGTTGATTTTTCGACTGCTCCAACTGACTAAATAACCTATTAAAACGCGGTAAGTAAAATGATAAGCAAAATTTATAAAAACAATCATAAGGGTATACTGCGGCTCTGCCCAACCCGACGTTGCAGACCATATACTAAACGCCACAGCCAAAACGTCAAATAAAATTACTCCTAACGTTGCTACGATTATCGTAGAACTCGGCTTTTTTCTCTTTGCTGTCAATTCCGTATCTTTTACGGCATTTTCCGCCGCATTGTCGCCGGTTTTTAAATTCTTTTCATCTAAGCTACCGTTCAATTTTACACCTCTTCCGTAAGTTATCATTTAATAAATTTGCTTACACTCAGTTAAAAAAATTTGCACATATTATTTATAATTTTCTCTCTTTATCGTGCGTATAATTAATTTATCAGACGATTTAAATCGTCTATCGATTTGGACAAAGACTGTTAAAATCGGCTTTTATTCTGCTGAATTTTTTCGATTTCCATGCAATTGCAAAAACAAAATTAGACGTTGCGTTTCATCCGTCTATTAGATTTCGTTTTTAATAATTTTATATGATTTTATCATCGATTGCAATAGGCTGCTAAAATTTCATTCCCTTTTGCAAAATCAACTTAAAACGCTGACTTGAAAAGTCCTTTCAAAAGTCATATTTATATGCAAAACCGTAAACAAAGCAAACAGGTCAAAAATTCGTCAATGTTTTTACTCTCTTTTTGCAAAATCCCTTAGGCTTTAAACGTCGATTGACATTTAAATAGCATAAAAGAGCAGATAAACTCTGCCCTTTTATTCCCGATTCGTCGTCGCTATCGTAAAGCTATTAAATTTTCCGATGAAAAATGACGCCGATTGCCGTAAAATTTAAAATATAATTCAACGATAAATTTTTATAAACGCTAATAAAAATTTGCGTTGCGCATATAGTTGCTATAACGTGCGTTATGCTAATTATCGTTTGGATAAGGCTCGTTTATATAATGCTCGTTTAGGTAAAATTACGTTTTAATATTTTTCGCTATATAAACGCGCTGAAATTATATACCACAATATGCGATATAATGAAGCTGCCTTTTCAAACAGCTTTTTCTATTTTTTCAAACTGTTCTTACCGATATAAGACAAAATAGTTTCAACCGCAACGTCGTTTCCCTTAGATGAATCTATACAAAGGTCATATCCGTGTCTTGCGCCCCATTCCTGCCCAGAAATATTTTTATAATACGACGCACGAGCTTCGTCGGAACGGCGGATATTTTTTTTACCATCTTCCAAGGAGTCGCCGTAAATCTCCATTACGCGCTTTACTCTGTACTCTTCGGGAGCGTAAATAAAAATTTTGACTACGTTTTTATTCTCACGCAAAACGTAGTCGGCGGCTCTGCCGACAATAACGCAACTGCCGCAATCGGCAATCTTCTTTATGATTTTTTCCTGAGCCGCTACTGCTTGTTGAACAACGTCCGTACTCAGATATAGACTGTGCAATATCGACGGCGAATTTTCGTTAAGTCCGGATATAAATTCTTTATCCAAACCGCTCTCCTGTGCGGCAAGCGCCGTCATTTCTTTATAATAAAAAGGCACGCCGAGCTTTTCGGCAAGCAATTTTCCGATTTGTTTTCCTGACGAACCGTGTTCACGGGCTATCGTCACAATTACTCCGTCTACGGACGGTTTAAGAATAACGTTCTCGTCGCTGTCAACGGCAGGCTTTTTCAAAGTTTCCATAAACGTTACGGTCAAAATAACTGCCACAATCATTGCGATTAAATCTGCCGTCGGTGCGGCAATCAATATTCCGTCTATTCCCCAAAATATCGGAAAAACAATAATAAGCGGAATAAAGCAGACTATATCCCTTATCATCGATGCGATTACCGCGCGTATAGGTTTTCCGACAGCTTGGAAAAATATAGAACTCATTTTTATGATACACGTAAACGTGACCAAAGCAAGAAATATTCTAAAAGTCTTTTCGCCGAATTCCCAATAATCTTCGGGGTTCGGAATATTCGTCGGCTCACCGAACATACCCACCACGGCACGTGGGAAAATTTCAAACAACAGAGTGGAAAACAAGCCCACGGCTATCGTTATCAATAAAATATTCCGATACAGCAGTTTTACCCTGTCGTATTTTTTCGCTCCCATGTTGTAGCTTATAATAGGCTGACAACCTAAAACAACGCCTACGACGATATTTATAACCACGGTAAATACTTTGCTTTCTATTCCGATGATTGCAATAGGAATATCTATACCGTAATGCGACATAGCGCCGTATTTCTTTAACATTATATTACATACCAACGAAATGATTACTATCGTCATCTGCGTAATAAAAGATGAGGCGCCGAGCTGTAAAGCGTTTTTGAAAACCTTGAAATCGGGAATAAAACTTTTAAGTTTAAGTTTAAACGTTTTCGGACGGAAGAAGTAAATCAAGGTAATAACAAAAGATACGACCTGTCCGATAACAGTGGCAACCGCCGCACCCGTCATTCCCCATTTGCAACCGAATATAAACGCCGCGTCGAAAATGATATTTATTATTGCCCCTGCCAACATGGATATCATTGACACGGTAGGACTTCCGTCCGCACGCACTACGGCGTTCATCATGTTCGACAACATATATATAGGGAAAAATCCCAATATCCAATTGAAATATTCTATAGCATAGCCGATACTGTTTTCGGACGCTCCGAACAGATATAACAATTGAGTCTTTAACGGAAAAAATACCGCAATCAAAACTATGCTGATAAAAAGCGTAACGACTAAACCTGTTCCTATCGCTTTATGCGAATTGCTCTCGTCGTTTCTGCCCTGACATATATTTAAATATGCGGCGCACCCGTCGCCAACGCACCAGGCAAAAGCCTGAGCTATAATAAAAATAGGAAATACTACGCCCGTGGCGGCATTTCCCAATGCGCTCAATTCGCTGTTGCCGATAAAAATCTGGTCGACAATGTTATATAACGCACTGACTAAAAGCGAAAGAACGCACGGAATAGAAAATTTAAGCATAAGCTTGGAAATCTTTTCTGCACCCAAATAATTAGATTTTTCCGATTGATCCATAAGTAAAGCCTCCTGAAAGTTATGGAGTCTTTATCGGAGAAAAGCTACCTGAAAACTGCGTCTAAGGCAAAAAATAAGAGCGTATCATCCCTGTCGGAATTATACGCTCTATTGCTGTTCGACTTTGAAATTATACCAAACCGGCTTTTTTTTGTCAAAAGCAATTTAACAAAATATTTATAAATTTTTAATTTAAAGACCGCACGCAAATAGTAAAAACGTTACCTGAACAATTCAATTATTGCATAATCAGATTCATTTTAAACAAATCGCTACACAAAACTTTTTTGCGTTTTACTTATTTACGATACTTTTCAACCACTAACTTTCAAGCACTTATAAACATAAATTAAAAACATAAAAGAGGATAAGCAATGCCTATCCTCTTTTATTGGCGAACGATAAGGGATTCGAACCCCTGACCTTTGCGTCCGTAGCGCAACGCTCTATCCAGCTGAGCTAATCGTCCATTTATTAAAACTTTAATTATTATAAAAACTTTATCGGTTTTTGTCAAGAAAATACAACGCTTTTTATAGGTATATTATTTAATATTTTTATTGAACTCACCCGCCGTATTTTTGTAACAATAAGTCGCCTTTATAGCAAAACGACATTCGTTTTATAAACTTATCGCAAACGGAGCTTAGTCGCCGTTTATAATTAAATAATCGAGCGCTTCTTCAATTGTTTTAAAATTTAGCGTCGCTTTGCTACTGTCGCTCAGATTTATGCCGACCGACTTCCCTGCCACGGCAAACATCGGATAATCGTTGTTGCCGTCTCCGATTGCAACGAAATTTTTTATATCTTCTTTATAAAAATCGGCAAGCAGTTTCAAAGCGGTAGCTTTGCTGACGCCTTTTGGAGAAAAGTCTATCGAATCGAAATGAACGTACATATCGACGTCTTCGAGTAAAGACGGATTTTCTTTCAGCATTTCGTCTATTTTTTTAAACTGTTCTTCGCTTGTCGGAAAAGGCGTAACGCAAACTTCGTTAGGTTGATACCACATTGCAGGATACGTTTTGTCAATTTCCGTTTTAATCTTACATAAGTTTTCTTTAGCTAAGCGGCTGTAAGGCTGTTCCAATCTTAACGGAGGCAAGTCGACGCCGAATTGCAAAACCGCCCCGTTTTCACCTATCATAACCGCGTCGTAAAGTCCTGCCTGCCTTAAAAAGCCGCAAAGATAATAAACGGGTTTACCCGAACAAACTACAATTCGGCCGTTTAATTTTTTAATCTTTTCTATAACTATGGCAGAAGCGCTTTTGCCGACGTCGGCTATCGTTCCGTCCAAATCAAAAACATAAGTCGTCATATATTTATTATAACAGTTTTAGGCTAATAAAAACCAAATTCACGCTCTTTTAAGTCGTTATGAAATCAAATATTTTACGGTAAAATAAAATTTACTTCGATTTAATTAACGTCATAAAGTTACTTCTCTGTCGTAAATTTAAACTCATTAGTCAACTTATACTCATTAAATTATATAGGACTAAAACAAATCGAGCGTTCGTTTTAGTCCTAATATTAATGCGATAATCAATTTTACTTGTATCTGTCCCACGCACTTTGCGGCGGAATAAATTCCTGCAATAAGCTGTCTTTCGGAACCAAATCAAGAGGTATCGGATGCACGTATTCGAGACTTTCTCTTATATCGTTTGCAAATTGCGTATATATGCTTTCCTTTTCAAGCGTATCGAGTACTTCGAGAGCGGGTTTTTTAAGCACTCCCGTTTCGTAACCGAAATAAGTATTGATCTTGGCGTTGGCATATTGCGAAAACGGATTTATATTGATCAATTCGCTTGACACAACGTTATCCCACATTTCAAAAGTGCGGTTTGCGTCGCTCGAACGATAATGATAATCTCTAACAAGTCTACGCAACACTCTTGTCTTTTCGAGTGCCTGACTATCCTGATACGACTCCAAGAAAAGTTTGAAAACGTACTTAGGTTCTATCAAATCGGACACAATAAGCGGATTTAAAGCATGCAAACCTTCGACGATACAGATGTCGCCCTCGCCGAGTTTGATTTCGTGATATTCGTCCGTTCTGGCATGCAAATTAAAATCGAACGTAGGCGTCTGCACGATTTTTCCTTTTACAAGGTCGGAGAAACATTGCTGAATGTATGGCAAATCCAAAGCATAAATCGATTCGAAATCCGGCTTTCCGTCAGGAGTCTTAGGTGATTTATCAGGTCCTAAATAAAAGTCGTCAAGCGAAATAATACTTATGCCTCTGCCGCGTTTGATAAGGTTTGCACACAATCTTTTTGACGTTGTCGTTTTACCTGCGCAACTAGGTCCTGCAAGCAAAAGCAGTTTGGTATCCGTCTTGCTTATAAGTTCCGCAGCATTTATCAACGAATGATTGTAGTTTACTTCGTCGCTATAAATTTTCTCTCTTTGTTCAGCCTCTGTCATAGTCGCCTTCCTTAATCCCATCTGTTGGAGATTTCATCGATTTGTTTAGCAAGTTTTTCAAGATAATGATTTGCCTTATCCTGATTTTTAGCCGCAACGTTTTGCAATCTTTCAAGAGCTTCCAATACTTTATCGTATGCTCCCGCTTTACGCGTTGCCACTTTCTTTTCTTTTCTGACCTTTTTATGGCCGTTTTGCAATTTCTCGCCCGTGAGCAAGTCGTAAACTTCGCCGTAATACGGTGCCGTCGTCTTAAAGCCGTAAACGTCGTGTACTTTTTCCGCAAACATTTCGCTTACTCTGTCGTCGCCGTGAGTGATAAAAACGTGTTGCGGCGCCGATTTGAGATGAGACAAAAAGCCGAGCAAGTCCGACCTTCCCGCGTGAGCGGATATGTTCTGAAGTTTTTTAATCTGAGCTTCTACCGCTATCGTTTCCTGGAACAAAGTTACCTTTCTTGCTCCCGTGAGTATCGAATGGCCCAAAGTGCCCGGCACCTGAAAGCCTACGAATAAAATGGTACTGTTCTGTTTCCATAAGTTGTGTTTCAAATGATGCTTTATACGTCCTGCTTCACACATTCCCGACGCAGATATAATGATGCACGGGCTGACTTCCTCGTTTATCATCTTGGAATCTTCGCTCGTTATGCTATAATGCAAATCATTTACGCCTATAGGGTTAACGCCTCTTGAAATCAATTTGTCTGCTTCATCGTTATAATAATCTTTGCCCATATCCAAAAAGATATTAGTGGCGTTTATTGCAAGAGGACTGTCAAGATAAATCTTATAACCGTTATGTCCCGTTACGAGATTTTCTTCTTTAATCTGTCTTAAATAGTACAAAAGCTCTTGCGTTCTGCCAACGGCAAAACACGGAATAACGACGTTTCCGCCCTTATCGAACGTATCCTGAATAATCTTTGCAAAATCCTTTACCGGGTCTAAAACCTCCTCGTGGTCGCGGTCGCCGTACGTCGATTCCATAACGACGTAATCTGCTTCTTCTATCGTAGAATAATGATTTAACAGCGGCACTCCGGTGTTTCCTATATCGCCCGAGAAAACGATTTTTCTGGTTTGATTGCCCTCTTTTGCAATAATCTCTACGTGTGCGGAACCGAGCAAATGTCCGGCGTCTAAAAATCTGACCGAAATGTTTTCATCGATTTCAATCGCTTTATCATATTCGAAACCGACAAAATGTTTCATACATTCTTCGGCGTCCTCGATAGTATAAAGCGGTTCGTACGGTTCGTTTTTGGCACGTTGTCCCTTTCGGTTTTTCCATTCGGCTTCTGTTTCCTGAATATGAGCGGCGTCACGAAGCATAATGTCGCAAAGGTCCTTAGTAGCTGTCGTTGTATATATCTTACCTTCAAAACCGAGCTTAGTAAGTAACGGCAACAATCCGCTATGGTCAATATGGGCATGCGTCAAAAACACGCAATACACATCTGCCGGAGCCATAGCAAATGCCTGTTGTTCGAATATCTGAGGGCCTTGCTCCATGCCGCAGTCGATAAGCACTTTCTTGCCGGCGACTTCCAACATATAACAACTGCCCGTAACTTGATGAGCGGCTCCGAAAAACGAAAGTTTCATAATTTTCTCCTGTATTCTATTTTATAAAATTATAACAAAAAAAATAATCGGTTTCAATAGTAAATTCCTAATTAATGGAAATTTAAAGCTTTTACTCTTCGTAAAACTTTTTGATATAGTGTTACAATAATAGATTTTTTCTTTTCCTTTTATTCATACGCAAAACCGTAAACCTAATTTATTTTCTCGGCAATTGCTTTCCGTTAATTCGTTTTTAAATAATTTTAAACTTTAAAAATTTAAATTCTATCTTTAATGAATTTTCGTTTTTTAAAGGAATTACGTTTTTATTTTAACAAATTACGGTTACTTTAAAAAATCTACGTTTATGTTTAAAATAAATTACGCTCTTGTTTTAAAGAATTAAAGGCTCAAACAAAGTTTGAGCCTTTTCCCTTAAAGAAGTATACACAGCACACCGCCTTTACCCTCGTTAATAATTCTGCCAAGCGTTTTCTGCATTTTTTGTCTTGCGTCAATCGGCATTACCGAAAGTTTATGTTGCAGTCCGTCGTTCACTAGACTGCTAAGAGATTTCCCGAAAATATTCGTTTCCCAAAGCGCCGATTTATCGCCTTCGAAATCGCTCATAAGACTTTTTACCAGTTCGTCGCTCTGCTGCTCGCTGCCTACAATAGGACTTACTTCGGTTTCGACCTCAACTTTGATTATGTGCAACGACGGCGCTTTCGCTTTCAGTTTAACTCCGAATTGACCGCCCTGCTTTACGATTTCAGGTTCATCGAGTTCCATTTCGCCAACGAGCGGAGCTACTACGCCGTAACCCGTTTCTTCCGCTTCTCTTAACGCCTCGTCGAGTTTAGCGGTTTTCGCTCTCGAAAGGGACAGTGATTTTAAAAGTCTGAACACGTCGTAATCGGAAGATAAATCTTCTCCGCATTCATTACTTGCCACCTGATAAAACAGTCCTTCTTTGACAGCCAAAGCAATTTCAACTCTGCCTGCACCTGCGTCTAATTTGATTCCGGAAGGTTTATCGAGATATTCGGCGTCGTCGAAAGCTTCGTCGAAATTTACGTAATCTTTCAGCTTAGACGCCATTTTACCTACCTTATCCATAATCCTTATTATTTCGCCGACTATATCGCTTGCAAGGTCTAAAGCCTGAATCCATTTAGGGGCGATAGCGTCGATAAGTTTTATCGGAAATTCCAGCAATACGCTTTCCATAATCTCGGCAACGTTGTCTTCCGTCATATTTAACACGTCGACGGCAATGACCGGCGCGTCATATTTTTCTTTCAACGCTTCTCTTATTTTTATCGTATCTTCGCTTTCAGGATGAGTGCTGTTCAAAACCACGACAAACGGTTTGCCCATTTCTTTAAGCTCGGACGCCACTCTCTCTTCGGCGGAAATATACTTTTCTCTTTCAAGCTCGCCGATAGAACCGTCGGTCGTCAACAATACGCCTATGGTAGAATGTTCTTTAATTACCTTTTCCGTTCCGAATTCGGCAGCTTTTTCAAACGGCATCTCATCGTTCGACCAAGGAGTTCTGACCATTCTGTCCTTCCCGTCCGCTTTGTGTCCTACCGCACCGTCGATTACGTATCCTACGCAATCGATCATACGCATACTGACAGATAAATCGTTAAACGTAACTTTTACGGCTTCGTTTGGCACAAAACGCGGTTGAGTCGTCATAATCGTTTTACCGTCGGCAGATTGTGGCAATTCGTCTATCGTTCTTTCTCTGGCATTCGGGTCTGCGATATTATCTATTACAAAGCTTTCCATAAATCGCTTTATGAACGTAGATTTTCCCGTTCTTACAGGGCCGACAACGCCGACGTATACGTCACCGCCCGTACGTTTTGCTATGTCTTCTAAAAGGTTAAATTTGTTCATTATGCCCTCCAACTACGCTAAAATATATTCAACAAATTTAATTTTATTCCGTGAAAACAAAAAATAATTACCGCAAAACAAGCAAAAAACACTGCAAAAAAGCAAAAAAATAAACGCCTTTAAAAAAAGGCGTTTCATCTTTAGTAATTTAAATACTCTTTAGTATTTAAAAAACTTTTTCAGGGGTATCGAATTTAAACAGCACACTCAGCTTCGGTATTTATCTTTTATCTTTTGTAATACCGTTTGTAAACAAATCGAAATCATTGTTTAAACTAGGTAGCAAAACTTAAATCTGCCGCAAATGGTGCTTAAGACTTTTCTTCCGTACTGCGTAAAATGCAATTATGCATTTTTGTTGTCTTTTGTATTCGGCAATTTCTTTTGTTTGCCGCAAAGCGCTTTTGACGCAATCAGCGGATTATCTTTTGTATTCTGATTTCTCTTTTGTCTTTCAAAAGTTCTGCTTTTATGTATTTCTTTTGTAAAGCGCTCTTTTGTAAATAAAAAATGCCAGTCTGCATATATAATTTGCAGCTGGCTATCTACTTGAGACCCTATAGTTTTGCGTCACAGCCTTGCGACTGTTTTGCCTATTTAATTGTGACTACATATTATCACATAAAACGAACTTTTTCAACTATTTTAAACACATTATATAAATTTTATTGTCGAATTTTAAAATAAATTGTCAATTAAACCGCTTTTTGATTATTAAAAGTTTAATAAAAGGCGTTAATGTCGATTTTGTAATAATTTTGATTTTTATGTGTAAATCACATTTAGTTGCATACAATATTTTTGAGGTGTTTATGTGGTCGAACGTCATTAGCTTAGACAAAACCTATAACAGAGAATTTGACTATCTTTTTGAAAAAATAAAAACGAACAAAAACTTGTCATACGCATATGAAGAAAGCAAAGACAGGAAATTTTTATACCTTGCCTCCGTATGCGATTCAGCGTCGACCGTAATAAACGAAGTCGAAAACGCAATATGCGAAGTATATTTAAACCATTTCAAACTCGCATATTTTATTTCGGGATTTAAAAGCAAAATATCGCCCGCAATAGTGGCTTTGACGTCTGCTCTGCTACTTTTCGACCAGACGTACGAAGATACTTTAATACGCAAAGTATTGAGCGAAGTCATAGATTACAATATAGACGGCATACTGAATTTCCGTTTAAAAGACCTCACGGAAAATTGGAGCGAATTGAGCGAATTGATAGCAAATCTGATTGCAAACAGCAATAGCGAAGAAGATATATACTCCGTCGCAGAATTCATACACTCGCAAGAGGGAGGAAAAAATATGCTCATCTTCGGCGGTGACGGACTTTTTAACTTAACAAAGTCGGAAAAAGTAAAAGTCGAAAACTATTTCGACAACAACGATTTGAATTTGCTTTTTGCAATCATAAAAGAGAGCCCAAAAGAACTTATTTTAAACGGCGTCGCTCTTCCCGTTGCCGTCAAAAGAAGTTTAAAACCTTTTGCAATCATAAACGAAGCGGCGCGCTACGATTAAACGTTTTCTTTAACCGTTGCACGCACTGCCTTTATCGTCGCACTTGTCTGCGTTTGAAACGCTTGTTTCAACATATCTTTTAAATTCTTCGTAAGATGAAAATTCGGCAACGACTTTTCCTGTCACAGGGGCGTATTCTTGCGCCGCTGTTTTTTCCTTATTAAAAAGAAAGATAAAAATTATAACGTCAATTACAAAATTAATAACCCAGCTTATCGGCCACGACAAATAAAGCATCTTAGGCGTATGGATTGCCCGACACGCAGTATATATCCAGATTATTCTGAAAATGCACACGCAGAAAAAGCTCGTCAACGTCGGCGTTAACGAATATCCCATTCCTCTTAAACAACCGACAAGAATTTCTACTATTCCGCAAACGAAATAAATCGGCAAAATGATTGTCAGCCTTTGAACGGCATAGTCGATAACTACTTCGTCCGTGACGTATAACATAGCTACGTATTTTCCCGCCGTCAGCAAAATTGCAGAGAAAAACAGACTTATGACGATAACCATCGCCGAACATTCAAACGCGATTTTTTTGATTCTGTCAAATTTTCTTGCTCCGTAATTCTGTCCCGCAAATGAAACGGAAGCGTTTGAAACGGCGTTCATCGAAGTATAAACAAATCCTTCGAGATTGCTCGACGTAGAACTGCCTGCCACTAACGCATAGCCGAAACCGTTAAGATTTGTCTGTATCAAGACGTTTGCGACGGAGAAAAAAGAACTTAATATTCCCGACGGTAAACCGACTTTCAAAACGGCTGACGTACTGCCCTTATAAAATTTCAGTTTTTTAATCGACAATTTGCAATATCCTTTTTCTTTAAGCATAGTCGCTATAAGCAGAATACATGAAACGTATTGACTGACAACCGTGGCTATGGCAACTCCTGCAACGTCTAAAGAAGCAACGATTACGAAAATTAAATTAAGGCAAACGTTTAAAACCCCTGCTAAAAACAGATATAAAAGAGGTCTTGCCGTATCGCCTTTCGCTCGCAAAGCAGCCGTTCCGAAATTGTAAATAATATTTGCAGGAGCGCCTATAAAGTAAAGTCTTAAATAAAGCACCGCTTTATCCAAAATTACGGGATCGGTATCCATCCATACCAAAAATACTTTTGCCATAGACACGCCAATTATTCCCAAAGCCAAACCTAAAACCACCGAAATGCACATCGACGTATGAAGCGTTGCAACCGCCCGTTTCTCATCGGCGGCGCCTATTGCCTGAGCCATGATAACGTTTACGCCGACCGAAATTCCTATCGCAACGTTTACTAAAAGATTGATTAGCGCCGTATTCGAACTTACTGCGGCAAGAGATTGCGTGCCCGTCTTGGAAAACTGTCCGATTACCATAAGGTCAGCCGCATTAAACAGCAATTGCAATACCCCCGAAAGTGCAAGAGGTAACGCAACCGCTATCAGATTTTTAAGTAGCGGACCTTTTGTCATATCCATATCAATTATTTTTGCCGATAGTTTTTTCATTTTAGTCGTATATTTGGTCATTAGTTCAGCTACTTTTTCGTCGAACGATAAGGCTGAGATAATTCTGCTTTGTAAAATAAGTCTGCATTTTAAAAAAGCCACGCATTATGCGTGACTTTTTTTTGATAACCGAAAAATTAAAGCTCGTAACCTGCAAGGAATGCCGCTTTATTTGATTCGATAAACTTTGCTTTTGCGGCAAATACCTTTTCAATAGTTTTAAGCATTTCCTCTTTGGTAAAAAGTCCGCTATGTTTTATGTAAGCGCCGAGAACAACAAGGTTGGACGCTTTATCGTTTCCAATCTTATGAGCGATTTCGTTTGCGTTTACGTAAATAGTTTTTACGTCGTCACGTGTAACTTTATCTGAAATTAAAGAGCTGTTTACAAGCACAAGACCGCCTTTTTTAACGCTGTCAATAAATTTGTCAAGGCTAGGTTTGTTCATGGCAATCAACGTATCAGGCGTTGCGATAATCGGCGACGCAATAGGCGCTTCATCGACAACAACCGAGCAGTTTGCAGTACCGCCACGCATTTCAGGGCCGTAAGAAGGAAGCCACGTTACGTTTTTATTTTCATACATTGACGCATAGGCAATCATTTGACCGAGCGATAAAACGCCCTGACCGCCAAAACCAGCAACGATTAATCTTTCCATACTAAACCTCCTTGAAAACGCCGAGCGGGAATATTTTCGTCATATCGTTTTTGACGTATTCCACTGCCTGAAGCGGCGACATATGCCAGTTTGTAGGACAAGCACACAAAACTTCAACAAAAGAGAAGCCCTTTCCTTCAACCTGATTTCTGAATGCTTTTTCGATAGCTTTCTTAGCTTTTTTGATATTCGGAACGTCTGCCACCGAAACTCTTTCGACATAGCTAGGGCCGTCGAGAGTAGCAAGCATTTCGCTGACTCTGATAGGATTTCCGTTTAAAATTGCGTCTCTGCCGTACGGACAAGTCGTTGCTTTTTGTCCAAGTAACGTTGTAGGAGCCATCTGTCCGCCCGTCATTCCGTAAATTGCATTGTTAATGAAGATAACCGTAATGTTTACGCCTCTTGCGGCAGTATGAAGGATTTCGGCAAGACCGATACTTGCAAGGTCGCCGTCGCCTTGGTAAGCAAAAACGATATTATTCGGATTTACGTATTTAATACCCGTTGCGACCGCCGGTGCTCTGCCGTGAGCGGCTTCCTGCATATCGCAGTTGAAATAGTTGTATGCAAAAACGGCACAACCGACCGGAGCTACGCCGACAACGTGACCTTCTGCCCCGACTGCGTCCAATGCTTCCGCAACAAGACGATGAACAATGCCGTGAGAACAACCCGGACAATAGTGAAGCGGAGTGTCAGTTAAAAATTTTGATTTTTCAAACACGATGCTCATATTACTTGACCTCCTTTAAAACAAAATCGACAACGTCTTCAGGAGCCATTATGTTTCCTCCCGAACGTCCGTAGAATTTAACAGGTTTTTTACATTCGGTATAAAGTTTTACGTCTTCGATAAATTGTCCCATAGAAAGTTCAACGGTGACAATCTCTTTTACGGACTTCATTTCACCGACTTTCTTATAGGCGTCTTTAGGGAACGGATAAACCGTCAAAGGACGAATAAGACCTGCCTTTATACCCTTTTCGCGAAGCATATCGACAGAGCTTTTAACGATTCTGCCGACCGTGCCGTATGCGGTAAGAACGATTTCAGCGTCGTCGAGCAAATATTCTTCGACTTTCGTTTCGTTCTCTGCCATTTCGTCGTATACTTTTTGCAATTTATGGTTCATTGCTTCAAGCTCGTCAGGCACAATGTAAAGCGAATTTATAATTCTTCTGTTTGCCCCCGTGCCTTCGCCCGTCGTAGCCCAAGGCTTTTTCGGGAAAGTTGCAGGATCTTTCATAGGAGGAAGTTCAACGGCTTCCATAATCTGACCTAACATACCGTCGCCCAAAATCATAACAGGTAAACGATATTTTTCAGCTTTATCCCATGCGTCGTACATAATGTCAACGCATTCCTGAACGGAGTTAGGAGCATAAACAAGCATTCTGTAATCGCCGTGTCCGCCGCCCTTAACTGCCTGGAAATAGTCGCATTGGCAAGGTTGAATACCGCCAAGTCCCGGTCCCGAACGAACCATATTTACTATAACGCACGGAAGTTCCGCACCGCATATGTAAGAAATACCTTCCTGTTTAAGGCTGATACCCGGGCTCGAAGAACTCGTCATTGCTCTTCCGCCGGCACCCGCCGCACCGTATACCATATTGATAGCGGCGATTTCCGATTCCGCCTGAACAAAGCGTCCGCCGACTTCGTTAAGTCGCCATGACATATACTCAGGAATTTCGTTTTGCGGCGTGATAGGATATCCTGCATAAAAACGACATCCGCCTCTTATTGCAGCTTCTGCTATTGCTTCGTTGCCTTTCATTAATTTCTTTTCTGCCATAAGTACCTCCGCTTATTTCTCTACCGTAATAACACAATCTGGGCAAGTAGTCGCACAAAAAGCGCAACCGATACAATTTGCCATATCGTTACATTCGATAACGAAATATCCTTTGTCGTTGCTAACCGTTTTTGAAACTGCCAGAATTTTTTTCGGGCACGCTTCAGCACAAAGACCGCAGCCTTTGCACAATTTTTCATCGATAGTTATTTTTGCCATATATACCTCTTGCGTCTCCGCTAAAATTTGTTAATCTAATCCGCCAAGCAACTTATATAGTTGTGCAATAAGCGCGTCGTCGTCAATGTTTTCCGAATCGTCTCCGCTTGTAGCGTCAGCTTCCTGTACTTCGTCAAGATTGACGGGTTCATATTCGTCATCGTCTTCTGAAGAATCGTCGGAAGCTATTTTGTCGTCGTCAAAACTCTCATTCGTTTCGTCTATATAATCTTCCGTATCTTTTTCCGCATCAAACGTATCCGTTTGAATTTCGGTTGATAACTCGTCTGACGAAGGCTCGTTGTTTTCAGCGTTTATCTCACTTATAATTTTATCGACCTGAGCCATAGTTTCGTCTTCTAGTTTTCTGATTTCCTCTTCAGTCGGCTGTTGTTCCGTTTTATTTTCCGTAACCGACGGCACAACTTCGTTTAATGCTTTTTCTATGACCTTTTCGTCTACCGTATTTTCAGGCTCGTTATCGACGTAAACCAACTCCGACGGCGCTACCTGTTTATATCCTTTTTTGAGTACGTCTTTAACAATCGGCTCTTCGCCGCCCAAAAGAATGACCTTATTGCATAGAGCGGCGTTTTTATCAGGCTCGATAACACCGGCAATGACGTCCATACCGTAAGATTTAAGATAAGCGATAAGCGGAGTAATATCTCCCTGTCCGTAAATCAAAAAGAAACCGTCGATATTAGGAAATTGAGCAAGTCTTACTGCGTCTATAACTTGTCGCAGATCAAGCCTTCCCCTTTTCTTTTTCGGCAATGCGCTGAGAGCGTCAAAATTGTTTTCCCTTATAAATTCGTCGTAATCTTTTGAACGCTTAGAAGAATATCCGTAAAACTTGCAAGCTGCGATTTCGCCGTAATTGGACAATTCGTTCAGTGCTTTTGCAAACGTTTTATATGAAATTCTAACGCTTTCGATATCTGCTAAAACAACGTATTTTTTTGATGAATACATATATCCTCCGTCACTCTACTTTGAGAATAATGGTTTTCGTACATAAAACCGAATTTTGGTCAGGCTCTACTACGCCTGCTATGACCTCAAGATTGAACGCTTTAAGATAAGCGATAAGCGGCGTTAAATCCCCTTGGCCGTAAATCAGGAAGAAACCGTCGATATTCGAACTTTGACTAAGTTGAACCGCGTCGATAACCTGTCGCATATCCAACTGTCCGCGGCGTTTTCCGCTGAGCGGCGCCAAAGCCTCATAGCTGTTTTCTTCAATAAATTCTGCATAATCACGAGTACGTTTTCCGCTGTAACCGTAAAATTTGCAAGAAACAATTTCGCCGAACTTTGAAAGCTCTTTCAATGCGGCGTTAAAGGTGCTGTACGGCACTCTTATCGATTCGATATCGGCTAAACAAACGTATTTTTTGGCCATTATAACTCCTCTAAAAAATTATCTCTAGCATAATAAAACAAATATTGCTGTACGTATCCGCTGTATTCGCCGTACGTTTCGACTAAAACTTTGCTGAGCGACTCGGCGGAAAGATTTCCGTAACTTTTTGCGAACACCTTTTTTATCCACGTATCGACGGGAAAAACGTCCGTACGATGAAAACCGAAAAGCAAAATGCAATCGGCAACTTTTCTGCCGACGCCTTTAAGTTTTTTTAACTCACAGCGTAAACTTTCGGTGTCAAGCGATTTCAACGATTCGACGTCGATATCTAAAAGCGTTTTTGCGGTTTCGGCAAGATAATTTGCCCTGTACCCCGCCCCGATAGCGGAATAAAAACTCTCGTCGACGCGTGCCATTTCGTTTAATGCGGGAAAAGCGAAATATCCGCCCATATCCCTGCCTAAAGATTTACACAATCTGTCTAAAATAAGTTTTATGCGGGGAATGTTATTGTTTGCGGATATGATAAATGAAAAAACGGTCTCAACCGGGTCTTGATTTAAAATGCGTATACCCTTGCCGAATTCTGCCATCTTAGCAAGTTTATCATTCGCTTTTATATTATTAATTATTGTATCATAGTTTCTATCAAAGTCAAAGTAATTTTTAAAAAATGTTTCGCTATCGGTCAACATATAAAACCCTTCGTCGTCGCTGAAAATTTCGCAACGCTTGTCGAGGGCGATAACTTCGTAACCGCTTTCGGTCTTTTTGTATCTGAATACCTGTCCGCATTCGAGTGTCGACTTCGGGTCAAAACCTTTTTCAAATCTTATCTTTTGCATAAAATAATTATAATATGTATCCGTTATAAACGCCACTCATTTTATAAAAGTTTTAATGGAAAAAACAGCTATTTTTGAACGCCGCTACTCGTAGCGATTTACTATAACGACTCATAGGACTTGCCATATTGACGTATTGCGTATTTAAACTGCGTATTTACGTACTGCGTATTTTATATTCCATATCGATTTACTGCGTATTGACGTACCGCATTTATATCCCATATCGATATTCCATATTGACGTACTGCGTATAAACGCACATATTGACGTATGGTGCAAACTAAATGCTAAAAAATAAAACAGCCGATTTAAGCTGTTTTATTTTTTAGTATTTAATTTATTCCATTTCTAAATCTGTGCTACGCCGAGCGACAATGCTTTCGTTATCTTATCGATTTCCTGAGTAAGATAATTTATTCTGTCGATATATGCCTTAAGCAAGCGAATACTCTTTACGAAAAGAATCGTAAACACGATAAGCGCTATTCCGAGTATAGCCAATCCCGCATACAACAATATACCCGACTTTGCCATACACACTATGCTGACGACAAGAACTATCACCGCTATGATTGCCATAACGACGATTTTTTTGATTTCCTGTTTTTTGTAGCCGTAGTTCTGAGCTCTTTCTTGCTCGAATTCCTCTTTTCTGCAAGCAGGGCAAATCCCCGTATGTCCTGAATATGCCGAACAATTCTGGCACATTGCCTTACCGCACTTTTTGCATACGGCAGCCGCTTCGGTATCGGTATGAATAAAACAATACATTATTCTCTCCTCCCATTGTATCGTTTTTAATATAACCATTAAAAAACAGCAAAATTTACTGTAAATCAAAAAAATTGCCGTTAATTTCTGATAGTTTGATTATATTACTCAATATATTTAGTGTCAAGTATTTTGCTAAATTTATTGAGTAATATATAAAGTATGAAAATATTTGCCCAAAGACTTTTAGAGTTAAGAAACGAACGTCACGTTTCACAAGCCACTCTGGCAAAAGCCATCGGCGTCAGCGATTCAATAATCTGTTATTGGGAAACGGATAGAAGCGAGCCTACGGGAATCAATCTCGTAAAACTTGCCGATTATTTTGACGTTTCAGTCGATTACCTTTTAGGACGAGAAAACTATTGATTTCCGTCCGTTTTCGTTTGTTTAATTTTACTCGCTTTTTCATTATTCTTTATTCAGACAATTTAATTTGAGCTTTATTCCGTAAAAACAGAATAGAAAATTTGCGCATTTCATAAACGCTGAATATAGTTTTGTGAAAAAAATCTAAATCATATTAAAAATAAATAAAAAAAGATAAAGCATTTTTAAAATTTAAATTTTTATCGAAAATTTATGAAGAATGAAGTTAAAATCATTTTATAAGTTATGCGTTTTGCAAATAAGAAAGTTAAAGTCGTTTGTTTAAAATTCAAATTATTTTAATGCCCAAATTTTATCGAAAATAAAAAACGGCAGATGCCGTTTTTATTGTTTTCAAAAATTCAGTTTCGATAGATATAATATAAAACAAGTTTAAACAAATTCAGCGAATTAAATATTATAACAAACGATTATAACAAGCGCTAACGAAAATTTTGTTTCAACCCTTTACCGTTTAAACCGAGTTAATTATAACAGTTATTTTCCAAGACCTGTTTTATTACGTCCTTAAGCACGTTGCCCGCCTCGTAAAGTTCCTGCACTTCGTTTTCGGCAAGCGGTGGAGCAATATTTGTCATAATGCCGTTGCAACCTACAACGCTCATTGTCGACATAGCGACGTCTTTAATTCCGTATTCGCCGTTAAGCAAGGTCGAAACGGTTAAAATAGTTTCTTTCCTTGAAAAGAGACAACGACAAATTCTTGTAACGGATGCGGCAATTCCATAATTGGTAACGCCCTTTCTTGCGATAATCTGAGCACCCGATGTACGGACGTATTCTTCAACGGACTCCATGCTGAATTCATGTTCTTTAGCGTACGGAGTAGTCAGACTCTTTACGTACAATTTAAGAGGAATGCTGTTTATCGTAGCCATTGACCAAGGGATAAAGCTGTGGTCGCCGTGTTCGCCGAAAACGTGAGCGTAAATCTGGTCTTGTCTGACGGAAAACGCTTCCGAAATTTTCGCACGAAGTCTGGCAGTATCCAAAATCGTACCCGACCCGATAACTTTATGAGCTGGTACGCCTGAGGTCGTTATAAATTGATATGTAAGAACGTCGACAGGATTAGCAACGATAATATAAAAAGCGTCGGGAGCATACTTTACAATCTGCGGAATAATGCTTTTCATAATTCCGACGTTGGTACTTGCAAGGTCTATTCTGGTTTGTCCCGGACGTCTACCTAAACCTGACGTTATGATAACTATATCCGAGCCTTTTGCGTCGGTATAATCTCCCATATAAATGGTTGCAGGTTGCAAAAATGGCAACGCCTGACTTATATCCATAGCTTCACCGAATGCTTTTTCCTTGTCAAGGTCGATAAGCACGACTTCGTTTGCAGTTTCAGTGGCAAGCAGGCTGTACGCAAGCGTAGAACCGACGTGGCCGCTACCGATTATTGTTACTTTTCCTTTCATAGTTTTCTTCCATATTTATATAGAGTAAGGCATCAAAATATACCTACTATATGTTATATTGCCTTTTCGTCAATGTCAATTATTTTGAATTAAAATGTAAAAATTGGTCGAATTTTCCAAACCGTAAATCGAAAAAATTTATTCCCGATTAAAGCGTTTAACCCATTTACGCAGTTTAGACAACGCTACCAAAACGCATAATAAGCCGACAAAAAAAACAAGGCTTTGCCTTGTTTAATTTGTCTTATAAATAAGCGCTTAAAAAATTTCCTGACTATCCATAAAGAAAGATAAATCTCTCATCAAGTCGTTTATAAATTTAAGCTCAGGCGTCATCTTGCCTTTAAGTCTGTTTCTGAGCGGTTGTTCATAAGTGTTTTGAATATACGACATAATCTGGTCACAATTATCAATGGTAATCTTCTTTACGCTTGCTCTTCTGAGAACGTTGTCGTTGAGCCATTCTTGTTGTTCATGAGTCGGTTTAAACTCTTTCGGTGCTACGTACGAAGTTGCGCTTGCTCCAGCTTTCGGCTGCTCTTTGTCTTTCTTTTTCCCAAATAATCCCATAATTGCCTCCTGAGTTTCTTTTAATCATTTTACCATATTTTAGAAATAATTCAATACCTAAGTCCAAAAAACTTTCGCTTAATTTCACCCTGCCGCATTGCAATCGTAAATTTTATGAAGATTTTCGCTTCTGCTAATTATCTAAAGTGAAATTTGCCGGCAAAAGGTCGAAAAGATTAAAAACTTTTACGTCGCTTTCATCGGACAAAACGACTTTGCAATCTTTATCGGCAAATTCTGCTAAAATCTGTCGACATATTCCGCACGGCGGACAAAACTCAAGTTTTTCTCTACCGCCGACTATAGCTATAGCTACAATTTTTCTCTCACCGTTCGAAACCGCCGCCGTAACCGCACTTCTTTCGGCACAAATACTTGCACCGTAGCTTGCATTTTCAACGTTGGTTCCGACGTATACGTTTCCGCTGTCGCAAAGCAAAGCCGCCCCGACTTTAAATCGGGAATAGGGACTATAACTGTTGAGCCTTGCTTCCTTTGCCTTTTCGATTAATTCGCCAAATTCCATTAAGCCATCTCCAATGCTACTTCCATCATCTGCGTAAAAGTTAGCTGTCTGTCCAATGCAGGTAAAGACTCGCCCGTTACCAAAGAATCGGAAATGGTACAAAGCGCAACGGCATTTTTATTGAGCTTTAACGCATTGACGAACAAAGCCGCGGCTTCCATCTCCACTGCCAGAATGTTCTTCTCTTTCATTTCCGCAAGGTCGGTTGTGCGATAAAACACGTCGGACGACATAATTTTACCCGTAACCGCTCTATAGCCTTTTTCGGCAGCAATCTTACGTGCAGCTTCTACTTTAACCGCACTTGCATGCGGTTCGTTTCCATCAAAGCCCATTTCTTTAATTATGCTGGAAACCGTGTATGCACTGTCTGCTATAACGATATCTCTCAATTTCAAATCGGAAGAAGTCGCTCCTGCGCTTCCTATTCTTATAATCGTATCAACGCCGAAAAATTTAAACAGTTCATATGAATAAATTGCCATTGACGGCATGCCCATACCCGAAGCCATAACGGATACTTTCTTTCCGTTGTACTCCCCGGTATATCCTTGCACTCCTCTTACGTTATTTACCAGGACTGCATTCTTAAAAAACGTTTCGGCAATAAATTTTGCCCTTAACGGATCTCCCGGCATAAGAACGGTTTTTGCAAATGCCCATTCTTCTGCGTTTATGTGCGGTGTTGCCATAATTCCTCCTTTGCTTTAAAAAATTTCAAACACTCGTCCTCAATTGCATTGAGCGTCCAGTATGCGTCGCAAAGCGTTTTCCCTACGACCACTAATCCTTGTTTAGACAGAAAAACGGCTACACGGCCTTTTAGAGCCTCGACAGCATATTCCGCCAGTCTTTCCGTGCCTTGAGCGGCATATTCGGATACGGCAATCTTTTCGCCTAAAATCCGTTGCATCTTATTGCTTACTTCGAGCACCGTATTCAACTCGGCGTTGACTGAAGAATAAATAGGATGACAATGTATAACAGCTCCGACGTCGCCCCTTGCCCGATATATCGCCTGATGCAGTTTTCTATCTCTCGACGGCCTTTTTGTGCCTTTAAAAGTTCCGCTTTCGACGTTAACTTTTACGATATCGTTTTCATCTAAAAATATATTGCTTTTAGTTTGCGGAGTAATGAAAAAACTATCCCCGTGTCTTACCGATACGCTTCGCCACGTACCTTGCGACAATTCTTCGATTTCCATCTTTTTTGCATAAACCAAAATCTCCGCCAGACTTTCTATGCCGAACGCAGAAGACTGAACGGTGCGTTTCCCAAAAGTTTCGAAATCAAAAAGCGCTTTCTGATTTTTTGAAGATTCGCTTTTATATTTTAAACGCAGCGACGTTATCTCGTTTTTAGATAACGGCATAGGTTTGCCGTATTTTAAAGCCAATTTTGCTTTCAGCAAAATTTCCATTGCGCAAACCGCTTCTTCGACAGACCTGCCAACTGTAACGACGCCGAGAGTATCGAGCATAACCGCCCCTCTTTTAAGAAGATTTGTTATAGCCGCTTTATCCGACGGCAAAAACGCGGTTACGCTGCCGCCGAACTGTTCTGCAAATTCATCGCTGCAACAGTCTACCTTTTCTTGCGAATCGTCGCCCGTTTCGAGAACGAGAACGACATTATATTTCTTTTTCGAAAGTACGTCAAACGCAAAATTTACCGACAAAACGTCGTTCTTTTGCGTGATAAAATATTGAATATCCTCAACGTTTGCGACAGAAAGAGCCAGCACCCCCTTACCGTGATTGACGGCAAGCGTAAACGGAGCGCCGAATTTAGTCAATATTTTTTTCGCCTCTGCCCTTAGCGTTTTTTTTAATGCTTCCATAAGCTAATTAAAATAGTCTTTGAACATATCCCCGAATCTTAAAACCGGCGATTTATGACTTTCGATATTTACTCTTTCGCCTGTCATAGGATTAATTCCCAATCTATCCTTTTTTTCTCTAAGTTCAAACGTGCCGAAACCGGCAATCTGAATTTTTTCGCCCTTTTTAAGCGTTTGGGCAATTATTTCAACCATTGCGTTAAATGCCAGTCCGGCGTCCTTTTGCGTAAGGTCGGCTTTGAACGCTATTTCTCTTATCAATTCGGCTTTGTTCATATCTTCTCCTGTTAAATGATTATAACAACTAAACGACAAAAAATCAATACCGCTAAATCAGTTTCCGATAGCTTTCAGCCATAATTTCGCCGCTCGTTACGTCAAAGGCAACGCTTTTTATCGCCTCCTCGTCGTAAGTCGCTACGATATAAAAATATCTTCCTAAATCAAGTCTGTCTTTTGAAAATGCGGCAAAATATTCCTTACCGCTTATTTTCTCCGCCGCCTTGCAAACAAGGTCGGATAAATTTACCGTTTCAACTCTTTCCACCCTGAACTCGATTTCCTTTTCGTCGACTTCGGCTTTTACGGTTAAATCTGAAAGCGCTACCGTTTCGTATACGATTGCCTTACCCTTCGTTCCCGCTACTTTTGCTTCGATTTTTTCTTCGCCGATTACAAAGCTACAAGACGTAAGCTTGTTTTTGGCTTTAAGGTCTATCCTGGCAAAATCGCACGTGGGATTTGCCGTGCCGTCTATTACAAACGGATTCTCGCTTTTTCCAATTGCTATTTCAAGGATAAAGTCGTCTTGTCTTCCAATATAAAGCTCATGTTCAACGTAGGAAACAGAAATTTCAGACTCGTTATTGTCTTTTTTAGAGCATCCGAAAAATATTATTGTTATTGATAAAAATAAAACCATTATCAAAAAAACTTTGCCGCAAAATTTAATTCTTTTTATATAATTTTTCATAATATAAAAATATAATTTCGCAACAGCTTTTATGACGGCTGTATAAAACTTTTTATCGGTCTAAAACACACAAAATATCATCGTCCGCTTTCAGAAGACTTGCTCACCTATAATTGAGGTTTTAAACTTAAAAGCAATTGGGACAAAGCAATTCAAGCAAAGAATTTCAAATAATACATTTTAAACAGAGCATTTAAACAAAGTTTAAAAAAAGCATTTTAAGCAATATACAGTTTTAAAATTATCAATTTTAAAACTCACTTAAAAAAGTGGCTTTTAATCTGTTAAGCGTAGCTAAGCTAAACAATTCAGCGCTGTTTTACGTTCGAATCGTTTTAAACCTACGCATAAATATCGGCATTTAAAAGGCTCTGCATTGACAGAGCCTTAAAATTTGAATTTTTTTGCTTATATTTGACTGTATTTGCTTTATAATACCGCTTGTTTTACACTGCGTTTTAAAACGGTTCGAAGTGTAAAACTATTTCTCCCATTTATCGTCCATACTTTCTTTTCCTTGATTTTCAGCAGGCGGTTTTACGTTGTACGCCGTATTATAACCAGGGTTATAAGTCGGACGATATTGATTAGGGAACTCTGCATCCGTACGCATATCGAGCGAAACTTGCTGAACAAGTTTATAAACGGAATATGGGTCTTTTATGTCGCTTATCATAGCTTTCGTAGACTTTGCCACAATCTGAATATCGCCGACCTTAAACAATCGGTCAAGTACGTCGACTCTTACGTTTACGCTCTCGATATCAGAATAAAAGAGAGAAATAAAATCAATTCCGATAATGCCGCGGCGAATAATGATTCTCCTGTCCGTAACGGCATATTCGATATTTTTATGCCCGAGCGAATTTTTTACCGTACTGAAAATCCATATCCAAACGGGCAAAAGATGCAAAACGAAAAACGGAATAAGGATTGCATAATACATTGCCTTTCCCTCTCCCAAAGATACGTTAGGAACAAAGAATTTAAAAATGCAGACGATAATCGCTACGTCTATTGCAAGCCATAAAAGCGCAAACGGCGTCATCTTTAAAAACGGCTCCATTATGTAAGCCTTTTTATAAGGTTTTCCCTGCCACATAATCTGCTCGCCGTCTTGCAAAATATTATCTAACGTGTTAGCGTCTGAGTTTTCATTTACAACAATTTCAAATTTTTTCATAAAACTAATATATCACATAAAACAGTCCGTTTCAATATGTTTTTCACGCCGCGTCGGCATTTAAATTCCGTGCCGAATAATCAGTTAACTTTCTATTTACAAAATAGACTTCACAATAAAAACTTTATTTTCAAAAAACTGTTTCACAATATTAAACTTTATTTTCACGATAAACCAACGACAATAGCGCGTAAACCGATAAATCCGCAATCCGTTTTTAAATTTCGTTTTTTAAATTGAAAATATATAGTGTAAAAATAGAAAATAGTCCTTTACATTTCTTTGCCAATGGAATTTAATTATGTTATTATATAAATACTTACTTTTAATAAATACTAATTAAAATAATTGTCTGATTTTAATCGGAGAAAATAAATTACAGGTATAGCGAATTTATGAAAAATAATTCTGAAAAGAAGACGGAAAATAAAATGAAAAAAATTAAGAAACTGAAAACTGTTTCAAATCAAAACGAGTCGTCTATATCGGAAGATTCGGTTTTGAACGTTGGCGAAAACAGCAACAACGAACCTGAACCGATTGTTTTAGAACCGACACTCGATTCAAACGGAAATACAATTGAGGGACTCTCTACCGACGACGTAAACAAAAGAATAGCGGAAGGCAAAATCAACGGCGACCAGAACGTCCGAACCAAAACCGTCGGAGAAATTTTCCGTACTAACATATTTACTTTCTTCAACCTTCTCTTTATAGTAATTGCACTTATACTTATTTTCTTTATTCCGCAAAATGCAAACGGTTATGCTCAATTCGGATTTATGTTGTTGGTTATTATCAACACTACTATCGGCATCGTACAGGAATTGAAAGCTAAAAAAACTATCGACAAGCTGTCTTTGATTTCAGCACCTAAAGTCACGGCAATTAGAAACGGCGTAAAATGCGAAATTGCCGTTGCGGATATCGTTCTCGACGAAATGATATGCCTTTCAAGCGGTTGCCAGATTTGTGCCGACGCAGTAGTAATTGACGGCATGATTGAAGTAAACGAATCACAGATTACCGGCGAACCTGATGCAATACAGAAAAAAGTCGGCGATGAAATTATGTCGGGAAGCTACGTTATAAGCGGAAAAGCCATTACGCAAGTTAAGCATATAGGAAAAGACAATTACGCAACCAAAATTTCGGCGGGCGCTAAATATCTCAAAAAGCCGTCTAGCGAAATTCTGCGTTCGCTTAACGCTATAATCAAATTTATGGCAATTGTCATAATACCGTTAGGTCTCGCTCTTTTCTTAACAAAATATTTTGCTCAGGACTACACCGCTACACCGCTTGCCGCAAAAAATCTCGTGCAGCTCTTGGGATGGGCGGACAATACGAAACTTAACAGCCTTGTTCTGGAAACAATGGGCTCGTTGCTAGGCATGATTCCGTCCGGTCTCTTAGCTTTAACTTCTACGGTTTTCTGTATATCGGTTATCAGAATTTCAAAGTACAAAACGCTTGCACAAGATTTGTATTGCGTTGAAACGCTTGCAAGAGTCGATACTCTCTGCCTTGATAAAACCGGTACGATAACCGAAGGCAGCATGATGGTAAGCGAATTGATTCCCGTTGCCATTGAAATGGAAGAATTTAAAACAATTCTCAAAAACGTACAATCGTCAATAAACGACGATAACGCAACGGCAAACGCTATATGCGATTTCACGGCGGATATCGAACAAACGGAAAAGGCTACGGATATAATTCCTTTCTCTTCAGCAAGAAAATGGTCGGGTGCAACTTTTGAGAAAAATGCATACGTAATCGGCGCGGCGGAATTCGTTTTCAAAACTCTCGACAAAGAACAGAAAGAACTTATCGAACGTTATTCGGCAGAAGGTTTCAGAGTGCTTGCTCTCGCAAAAGTGCAAAGCATGGCGGATAACGAATTAACGAAACCGCAACTCCTCGGCTATATTTTAATTACCGACAAAATCAGAAAAGAAGCCCCTGACACTCTTAAATTCTTCGACGAACAAGGGGTTGATATAAAAATCATATCCGGCGATAATCCCGTTACCGTCAAAGCGGTAGCAAAACGCGCGGGTCTTGCAAACGCTGAAAACTACATCGATCTTTCCACTTGTAAAAACGAACAGGAAGTTGTAGACGCAGCAACAAAATACACTATTTTCGGCAGAGTTACGCCTGACCAAAAACTTCTTTTGGTTAAATCGTTAAAAGCTGCCGGAAGAACGGTCGCTATGACGGGCGACGGCGTAAACGACGTTCTCGCTCTCAAAGAAGCCGACTGCTCTGTCGCTATGGCGTCGGGCTCGGATGCCGCTAAAAACGTATCCAGTCTCGTGCTTTTGGATTCCAACTTTGCTTCTATGCCTAAAATAGTTGCGGAAGGCAGACGCAGCATAAACAATCTGGAACGTTCCGCAGCTTTGTATCTCGTCAAAACGATATACAATTTCCTTTTGGCATTGATTTTTATGTTCATTCCGACAGGCCTTCCGTTCGTACCGAACGATATGACTATTATCGGCTCGGTAACAATCGGAATTCCTTCGTTTATACTTGCTCTTGAACCAAATAAAGATATAGTCAAAGGAAGGTTTATAAAAAAGGTATTGTCAAACGCTCTGCCGGGTGCTTTGACCGTAGTCTTTTCGATAATGGCAGTATACCTTGCAAGTCTGATAGCAAACAGTGATTTCACGGCAAAAGAATTAAAGGATATGTATTTTATCGTTACGGCATTCGCAAGCTTCTTGTTCCTTGCTAAAGTGTGTTATCCTTTCGACTGGATTCGAGTTATTCTCTTTGTCGCAATGGTAGGTATATTCTTGTTTATATCTTTCTCAGGGCAGACAAAACTCGACTTCATCGCAAAAATGTTCGAACCGCCTGAAAACGTCACATTGGCAATGTGGAAAGTTATTCTCATTATTGCAGCGATAGATATACCTATATTTACAGGACTTGTTTTAACTCTTAGCAGACTTAAAAATCCGAAAATCATTTCCAAAATTTCATTTAAGATTGACGGAAAAGTCGAAGACGATTATGAAGAACAGGTGAATAAAGCGGAAAACAAAATAGAAAAAAGAGAGAAATTTCAACACCGCATAAATGCATTCTTCGTAAAAATGGCTGACGACTGCAAAAAACTCTGGAATAAAATAAAAGAACAAACTGAAAAAAATAAAGCTAAACGCAAAGCTAAAAAAGCACAGAAAGAGGCGGAAAAAGCGAATCAACAATCCATATCCGCTCAATCAGATATGGAAACAGCAGAAATCTCGGAAAATTCAGAAAATACAAGCAATGCAGAAGGCGTCGAAAATTCCGCCGAATAATTTTGTGAGCCGATAAAATTAACTCGTTTTCTGAACGTTATGCATACAAAATTCAATTAACGATAAATAGCGTAAACGTGCGTTTGCATTAAATTCAAGTTGACGATAAACTTTGACTAACGACAAAATACGAGTTTACGACAAAATATTTAATGTCAGCGTTTTAAATTTCATTGTTTTGCTTTAGATTTTAAAAGCAAAAGAAACTGCGATAGAGAAAAGTTTTTATAGCAGTCACATAAAAAAGTCATAATATGCATTAAGTGCAAATATCATAAAACAGTCACACAGTGGCTGTTTTATATTTTTTTAGGAGGAATTATGACTGCACTTCAAATAGCATTGTTATGCAGCATTATCGTGGCTCTTCTGGCATTTGCGTTGTCGGCTGTTTTCTATCGATGGGTAAAAAAGCAACCGCCTTCGAACGCCACGATAGAAAAAATAGCAGGGTTTATAAAAAACGGTGCAAATACGTTTTTGAAAAAAGAATATGGAATCCTTGCAATTTTCGCCGCAATAATATTTATTTTGATATTACTCTTTCTGCCCGTCCCTATATGGAAAGGAGAACCCCTGTCTAATCTGTATATGGCATTGTCATATCTCATAGGAACTCTGCTGTCGGCAATAGCGGGAAAAATCGGCATAACGGCAACGACCATTGCAAATAAAAAATGTGCCGAAGCCGCCAAAAAAAGCATTAACGACGCTTTTATAGTCGGTTATCGTGGCGGCGCAATCATGGGGATGGCAGTTGTAGGCGGAAGTCTTATAGGCGTTGCGGCAATATTTTGGATTTTTGGCGACGCTACAATGCTATTGGGATTTTCATTCGGTGCAAGCTCTCTTGCGCTGTTCGCTAAGGCAGGTGGCGGAATATTCACTAAATCGGCGGACATTTCGGCAGACCTTGTCGGAAAAGTCGAACTGGGACTTCCCGAAGACGACCCTAGAAATCCTGCCGTTATAGCGGATAACGTAGGAGACAACGTCGGCGACGTTGCAGGAATGGGAGCCGACCTTTTTGACAGCAACGTTGCTTCGATTGCCGCAGCTCTCGTCATTTCAAGTTCTGTCGATTCGACTTGTAATACAAATTTTACTCCTATTGTTTTCTGCTATGCCCTTACCGGTCTTTTATCGTCGCTTATAGGCATATTATTTGCGAAAATGGGTAAAAACGGAAATCCGACAAGAGCTTTGAACAGTTCAACGTACACTACAATGGCGCTTTTTGCGGTTCTCACTGCTATTTGCACGGCGATATTCTTCAACGAATCGATTTATTGGAGAATATACGGCGCTGCGGCAATCGGACTTGCTGTAGGCGCGATTATCGGACTTGCAACGGACTATTTTACGGACGACAGACGCCGCCCTGTAAAAAACGTGGCGACAGCTTCACAAAAAGGTGCGGCATTTACGATTATCTCGGGAGTGTCATATTCATATCTGTCTACTCTGCCCGCAATGATAGGCATTGCCGTTTCCGCTCTGTTCTCATATAAATTATGCGAGCCTATTGCAGACGTCATAAATGCAACTCCTGTCGAACTGGGTATGCTCGGAATTTCCATTGCCGCCGTCGGTATGCTGTCAATCGTCGGAATGATAGTCGCAAACGATGCATACGGACCTATTGTCGACAATGCAAGAGGACTCGCCGAAATGGGTAACTTAGGAAACGACGTATTGGAACGGACAGACCGCCTTGACAGCGCCGGAAATACCGTTAAAGCAATAACAAAAGGTTTCTCTATCGGAGCGGCAGGACTCACCGTAATTGCTCTGCTGGGCGCTTTTATGACAGAAGTCAACGACGCGGCTTTAAGCATAGGATTGGGCGCAAACTATTTAAGCGGCTTCGACGTATTAAACCCGATAGTATTTTTCGGACTTCTTACGGGAGCGGCAGTCCCCGCAGTTTTCAGCGCTATGCTTATGCTCGGCGTCGATAAAAACGCTCAACGTATGGTTGATGAAATTCACAGGCAGTGGACTACGATAAAAGGGCTTAAAGAAGGTAAACCCGGCGTTTTGCCAAAGTACGACAGGTGCATATCAATTGCAGGAAGCGGCGCCATAAAAGAGCTTATTCCGGCAGGCGTAATGACTATCGTAACAACGCTTGCAGTCGGTTTAATAGGCGGCGTAAAAGCTATCGGCGGTTTTTTGACCGGAAACATCGTAAGCGGACTTTTACTTGCTTTATTCATGTCAAACGCAGGTGGTCTCTGGGATAATTCGAAAAAATATATCGAAGCGGGAAATTTAGGCGGCAAAGGAAGTAAAGCACATAAATCGGCTGTAGTCGGCGATACCGTCGGCGACCCGTTCAAGGATACGGCAGGTCCTTCTATAAACACTCAAATTACCGTTGTATCGTTGATTGCTTCTATAACAAGCTCGCTCTTTATATCTATTTCAATTTTCTGACGGTATATATTAAAGTGCATTTAACGTCGTTGCGATTTTTTGCAAAAAACAAAAATATAACTTCGCAAACGTTAAATGCACGGCTGCTATCGATTGTGCGTTTGCACTGCCGATTAAAAAAATTGTAGATTTAAAACAACCGTTTAAAGATGAAATTCAAAATTCAAATTTAAGCATTAAAACATTTAAATCATTTAAATTGTTTGAATAAGTTCAATCGAAACAAATTTAAACAGGAATAAATTTAAATATCGCAGATATTCTAAACTGCTAAATAAAGGAATATTTAAGTTTTATTATAGGTTTTTAACAACTGCTACTCAACGCCATACTCAAATAATTTCTCACGATTTTTCTAAAACTGTTGACTATCTAAATTTATAACCGTATAATAGTGTCGAGCAGTGGGAGATATACGGTTAAGCGTGTCCTATAATCATGATTTCGGATCATGCTGCTCTTTTTTTATTTCTCTTTTTTAATAGGTTTAGATTTTACCTCGTTGACTTTTTCTGTATCCTCAGCGGCAACTCTTTTTTTGTCTTTCCCTCTTTTTCCTTTCATTTCGCTTGTTACGGCTTTTCCTG
>JBJETY010000050.1:0-43728 GCA_051883555.1 Christensenellales bacterium
GGGTTGGAAATTCGGCTGTTTATATGGCCGCATTTAAGCGAATCGAAAAGATGAGCTAATTCCTCTGCCGTCTCGTATACGTAAGTTGTACTTTGATACAATGGCAAAACTCTTGTATCACCGCTTTTAGGGGCATACGAGCCTTGCACGCATTCTGTTGCCTTTTTCATAGTTTCTCCTTAAATTGCATTTATGTATGTAGCGTATATTTTTTGCGTAGGAAGCGTTAAATTTTTTGTGTCCGAATTCTGGCCGCTTACAACGCTCTGGCGTTTCTTATAAAATTGCCACGGTTTACGCAAAATATCGAATTTATCGTAGCCGATTTTACGTCGTGCCAATAAAATTTTATTTCAGAACAAACGACTTTATCTGGCGTTATATTCCTTTTTTATCCTTTCAATTTTTCTGTTTTCTTCACGAGTCTTAATTGTCTGTCTCTTATCGTAAAGTTGTTTACCGCGACAAATTCCCAACTCGATTTTTACAAGCGACTTTTTAAAATATAATTTGAGAGGCACAAGCGTGTAGCCTTTAATTTCGATTTTACCTCTGATTTTATTGATTTCGTTTCTGTTTAAAAGCAATTTTCTGGTACGATATGGGTCAACGTTAAAAAAACTGCCTTTATCATAAGGGGAAATATGTGCGCCGAGCAAAAAGACTTCACCGTTTTTCACAACGGCATAACTGTCTTTAAGATTCACCGCTCCTTGTCTTATCGATTTGACTTCAGCGCCGACAAGCGCTATTCCCGCCTCGTACGTCTCTTCAACGAAATAATCGTGATAAGCTTTTTTATTAGTCGTTATTACCCTTTCCATTTTCACCTTTATATATCATATATCCGATAAAACAATATTCGTTTCCGTAAATTGCTTTTAAAATTCAATTTACCTAAAACAGTCCGCAAAACAAACCGAATTAAAAATTCAAATTTGTTTAATGATTTAAGCGTTAAAACTTATATGCGTTTTAAATATTAAGTGCGGTATAATAAATTTTATACTTATTTTATATAAACTTTTTTCTTTTATAAACTTTATTCCTATATGAACTTTATCCTATATGAACTTTATTTTAAACTTTAATTTAAAAGCGACCATGAAGGTCGCTTTTTGATTTAAACTGTTGCACCTGTTCCGACGTCTACCATAGATATTATAAAGAATATGATTGAAGTCACCATAATCAAGCAAAAAAGAACAAGTGTTATTTTTTTCAAAATGCCTTCCTTTGACCGTGCCTTATTTTTTCCGTAATACGAATCCGAACTTCCCGTGATAGCCTGCACGTTTTCATCTGTGCCCTGTTGCATCAAAACAACAACTACCATAGCAATCGCCATAAGCACCATAAGTACCATAAGAGCGATTAACGTGCCCTGTCTCACCTCATACGTCATATTCGTAACGTTTTTTATTGCCATCAATGTCGAATCAAAGTTAAACATATTAAAACCTCTATTTGTTCGTAACGCAAGAATTTTAACACAGAAAAGTAAAAAATACAAGCATTTTACATATATTTTTAACACTTTTCAAGCAATCGTCATATATTGTATCGTATTTGGAGGTTGTATGAATAAGATTTTAGCGTCATCCGATTTACCGTATCCGGAAATCGAAGTAACTCCGTCTATTGCGGAAGCGAGAATACTGATGCCAAGTTACGGCGGAAGAAACAGCGAAACTACGGCAATTTTAACGTATATGTATCAAACCTACGTTTCCGACAAGTTTAACGACACTCTCGAGGCAATAGCAATTTCCGAAATGCACCATCACGAGCTTTTAGGAGAAGCGATAACAAAACTCGGCGGATATCCCGTTATAGGCAGCGGCACGTACTGGAACGGAAGCTACGTAAATTATCAGACGTCGCCTGCCGAATTTTTACAAAGCAATATCAGTGCGGAAAAAACAGCCATAATCGGATACGAAAAAGCTATTTTAAATTTAAATCAGAAATCATTAAAAATGCTACTTGAAAGAATAATATTGGACGAAGAATTACATATAAAAATATTTGAAGAATTGATAAACTCTCTTGCCAACGAATAATTTATTGCGGTTTAAACATCGAAAATTTATTACGGCATATAATGATAGATACCGTACTACTGTTATCGCAACGAACAACTTAATAAGATATAATTAAAAGCAACTTATTATCTTATAGCAACGAATACCGTTTATAACAGCAATAAATAACGTATTACGATATAAGCAACGGAGAGTTTATTGCGATACACCTACAAACAACCTATTTATGTAAATATCAATTGGAAAAGTATTTAAGAGTTGTCTTAAATACTTTTTAATTTTAAGCTGACTTGTTAAGCAATTACACTTGTTGAGCAATTACAACCTTAAAATAAAACCGAAATTCCATTGAAAATTTCGGTTAATATTTTTAAAAAATTCAAACTTTGTTTGATAATTTTTGCTCGATAAAGTTTTAAAACAAATTGTACAAACTTATCTCAAAAACAAACGGTACACCTAAATTTTTCTGATGTTTTTAGATATGTATCTGATAACTTGCGGAAGCGACGTTTCTATTTTACCGCATGCCTCGTCGTATTCGAAAAATGTTTGTCCGAACGGGTCTTTAATATTTTCCGTCCCCGGCAACTTAGAACCGAAACCGATAATCTTCTTATTTTCGCCGAACATATCCTCAACGTCCGATTCCAGATACATGCTGAGAGGAATAATCAAATCGGCTTTTTTGAAAATATCTTTAGTAAGTTGTCTTGCGCTATGCGGAGGAATATCTTTTATTCCGCGAGCCGACATCGCTCTCACGGCATATTCCGCTATAGGCGCTCCCTCTTGCGCTTTTATACCTGCCGACGATACGCTTATGCCTTCGATATCTTCGCTTTCGAGCAAATGGCGAAACATTATTTCTGCCATAGGAGAGCGGCAAGTATTGCCTGAGCAAACGAACACTACATTCAAATCTTTCATTTAAACCTCCTTATTGCTTGCCGACTTTTCAACTCTGTTCATAACGGAACCGTATAAGCCGTCATAGCCGAAATGCTCGATTATAATCTCATCGAACGTTCTTTCCGCATTCAGCATGGAAATGTAAATATTTTTCGAGACCTCTTTTGCGGTTTTACCTAAAAAAATAAATTTCCTGCCGCCCAAGTCCCTGACGTTTCTGGTTTTTAAAATATAAACGGGATTTTTACCGTCATTCACTGCCGCATCATACTCTGTAAGTCCCGATTCAAATGTTCTTGCAATCACCGCAGGTACTTTCGGCGCATAATGAGTATATTTCATACCCGGCGATTTTGCAATCTTAATTTCCCCGCCAAACTTTTCAACGCAGGATAAGACTTTTAAAAGCATTTCTTCGGTTACGTATCCCGGACGTAAAATCGTAGGAGTATTTGCGGTTAAATCCAACACTGTGGACTCGATTCCGACCTTGCATGCACCGCCGTCAAGAATAAGGGGGATAAGTCCTTTCATATCTTCATAAGTATATTCAGCCGTCGTAGGACTAACGTGCTTAGATTTGTTAGCCGACGGAGCGGCAATAGGATGCGACAGACTAATCAGTTTCCTTGCCGTTTTACACGCAGGTACTCTTACGGCAACGGTATCGCCTCCCGCGGTTACGATGCTTGGAAATTCGTCCCTCTTTTGCAAAACGACCGTCAAAGGTCCGGGCATAAATTTCTTTGCCAGAAGATAAAACTCGTCCGGAATGTTTTTTGCAACAAGGCTTGCGTCCTTATATGAAGAGAGATGCACGATAAGCGGATTATCCTGCGGCCTTCCTTTAGCTTCGAATATCTTTTTTACGGCTTCGGCATTAAATGCGTCGGCACCCAATCCGTAAACCGTTTCGGTCGGGAAAGCGACAAGCTCGCCGTTTAAAATGAGTTGCGCCGCTTCTTTAACTCCCCTTTTTGCTTCAATAATTTTCGTTTCCATTATTTAAGTCTGTAAACCTCGTAATTGCCGTCCTCGCCCATTTTAGTTATCGCATAAACTACGCCGAAACCGCCGGACGGAGCAAACAACGTAATTTCGCTGTACTTTGCTTCAATCAACACGTTTTTATTGTTGGATATATTCGTGGACTTTACGCCGTAAACTTTCTGTCCTTCTTCATCGTAATCGAAGTAAACGTATGCGCCCGTTTTGTATATAGCGGTACCGCTCTGCTTTATATGAAAATTATAGCCGTCCGTCACTTCATTTTTATTGCCAAGCAAAACACTGTATCCGTTTTGCCCGACAAGATAATATCCCAAAACTCCGTTTTCGTCCGTCTTTTCACCTATAGCGTAATATCCCGTAAACATGGTCAATTTTGAATATTCAAACGGAACTACGATATTTCCTTTCAGGTCTAACGCGCCGTATAAGAAACTTGTCGATGACGACGATGAATTTTCCGAATCGACTATAGTACATAAAATCAAACCGCTGTTATAAGTTGCCGATTGATATTCATATTCGCTGTTTCTGCCGATTAAATTGCCATACTCGTTATATATGTTGACTACGCCCGTCGAAACCTGCACAACGCCGATTTTATCGACGTACGTTCTGACAAGTTCGTTTACGCTGAGCGATTCGATTTTATCAGACGTCACTTTCTCGCCGCTGTTATACAAATATGACGCGGTATCTCTGAGAGAGAGAACGATTTCAAACTCGAATCCGTCTTCATACGATATTGAATTCTTTATGATAAATCTGTCGTATTCCACGGTTTTATCGGAATTTCTTACCATTCCGAAAGCCACGTATGAATATCCTTTTTTCAAAAACTGTTCACAGTCAAAAGTCTTTGTCGAGCTGTACTTATAATATTCATTTTCAATCGACAAAATCATTACGTCTGACTTATACGTCATTCTTTTTCCTGTTTTTGCGTTAAACAAGAATCTTGAAACTTTCCAATACTTATCGTCTTCGTCCTTATAAAAATAATCATCTTCCGAACCGCTCTCTTCTATATGAATAAGGAAATTTCCATTGCCGAAATAAGTAGCTTCTATTCCGTTTCCTGTTGTCGAAGAACTTGTCTCGTACGAAAAAATACCTGCCGCGGTAGGTTCGATTAAAGCGTCGCTTTTTTCGCTATATGAATTTAAAGATATAATTCTCGTTCCCTTGGTATCGCTCGTAGTGAAATTATTAATAACCAAATAACCGTCAAAGCCCTCAACGTCAGAAATCTTAGACGTCGAAACTTCGACTCTGCCAATCATATTGCCGTTAGACGAAAATGCGAAAAATTTGCTGGACGATACGGTAGAAAGCGATGTGCCGAAATGCAAATTATACGTTGCCGCCGACGCCGTGGTTACAAAATAATCTTTGGATAACGGACAGCAAAAAGTAGTAATCGATTTAGTCAAAGTATTGGTGATGTACAAAGGATTGTCATAGTCGTACAACCATTTGTCTCCCTCGAAATCGTAAACCAAAATCTTTGAATCGCTTGTCAACATAAAAATATTGCCGTAATAGACCTGAATCTGAATAATTTCAAATTTAATATCCTTAAAATATACGTCGCTGCTTCCACGCTTTATAATGTTAAGCTTTTTATAACTTTCAAGAGAATTTTCTCCCGATACAATAAAGCAATCGATTTCTTCGACGTATCCGTATTCCGTGCTTTGATGCACAGATGAATCGCCGTTATAACCATAGCAAAAACTGTAACCGCTCGGCAACACGTTCTGAAGTTCGGCTTTTGTAAATTCTCCCACGCTGTTACGGTTTACGTAAACGTCCAAAAGCGAATCTCCGCCATCTTTATTACATGCAAATAAAGCCATTGCGAGAATGACTACAAGCACAAGTATTGAAATGATTAAAACCTTTTTTTTCATATTTGTTATTCCAAAATAGCGATTTTTACTCCCAACATATCGTAAACTACGTCGTTGATAAATATATTTGTATTGCGCTGTACTCTTTCGTCTTCACTTACGCCGCCGGATATCAGATTCTCAAAAACCTCGTGCGGAATTTTACTTTTAAAAACCGAACCGCAGTCGGCACAGACAATTCCGTCATCTTTTGAAAAATATCCTTTATCAAGCAATTGGCCGCATACCGAACAGCAATTAAAATTGAGATTATATCCGAGACAATCGAGAGCATACAAAACAAATTTATTGTAAACTCTAGTCGGATATATTTTATCAATTGCAAGAGCTTTTAACGCTCTGACGCCAACCGATAAAAGCTTAGGACAAGGCGTATTTTCAAGACTGAAATCGAGCATCGACTTTAAAACGGCAAAACCTGCGTAATAACGTTTAATATCAAGGGAAATCTCAGAAAAACTTTCAATTTGTTTACAATCGGTAATTATGTATTTTCCGTCTTTTCCTACAAGCGTATATTCGCCGAAATTAAAAGGCATAGATGCAAATTTCAATTTCGCATTAATTTTTTTTACGCTTTTACAGGTTGCAACGATTTTCCCTTTTTCAGCCGAAACGAGCGTAACCAGTTTATCGTTTTCTTTATAATCGATGCTTTTACAGCACAAAGCCGTAATTTTGTTTTCCGTATTCATTTTAATTAATTATCGTCTTTATCGGATAAATTCTTATATAAACTATAATAGCCTATTTTTCCCGTTTTGCAAAACAGTTTCCACATCATATTTTTATTATCGTTCATATTTATATTTTGTTCCGAAAACAAAGCGTTTATTCCATATAATCCGTTATGATTTCGTTATTAATTAATCTGATTTTAAATCGGATTAATTAAATCAGTGTTAAAGACCGTATGCGACGAAGCGATGACGATAACGGCAAAAATTTCAGATTGCTTTTTAAATTAAAACCGATTTAATTACGTTTACACATAACCGCTTATGCATAACGGTGACGCATAGATACATTTCTATAAATCGCAACTTTCCGCTACGGGTAACCGCCGTTTTATATAAACGCTTCCGCCGATAAATTCATTTATGCATAAGTTACGTTCAATTCGCAATAAATATCGTAAAACTATTCGATACTTATTCTGATAATTACGTATTAAAATTTATTTAACGTCCTTAAAGTCATAACCTAATTCACGCATCAGATACTCGCTGTTACGCCATTCGGGTTTGACTTTTACGTACAGCGTAAGAAAAACCTTACTTCCTACAAGTTCTTCCAAATCAACTCTTGCATTTGTTGCAATTTGTTTAAGCATGCTACCGCCCTTTCCGATTACAATAGCTTTATGCGATTGCTTTTCGACAATTATATCGGCGGAAATATCAATAATATCTTTATCTTCTCTTTGTTTAAATTCGTTTATTTCCACTCCCAGACCGTAAGGAATTTCCTTATCAAGAAGATACAGCCCTTTTTCTCTGATGATTTCCTGAGCCATAAAACGCAAAGTGCGGTCGGTGTACATATCGTCAGGGAACATTTTTTCGCCTTCCGGAACAATCTTTTTTACCGATTCGAGAAGAATTTCAATTCCCTCTTTTTTCTTTGCTGAAATAGGAATTATTTCCGTTACAAAATCAAATCGGTTGAGCGATTCAAGCACTTTAAAAAGCGTTTCACGGGTTACACAGTCCTGTTTGTTTAAAGCGATTATCGTAGGCAACTTTCCGCGATAGCTTTCTAAAAATTCGCTGTCAGCGTCCGACAAACCTTTTGCGGCGTCGATAACGTAAACCATGCAATCAGCGTCTTTGACGGAAGCGGAAACAGTTTTGTTCATATATTCGCCGAGCGTATTTTTAGATTTATGAAATCCCGGCGTATCGACAAATACAAGTTGTGCGTCGCTAAGATTGAGTATTCCCAAAATATTGTTACGCGTTGTCTGCGGTCGCCACGATACGATTGCTACTTTTTCGCCGACTAACGTATTTATAAGCGTTGATTTTCCGGCATTCGGCAAACCGGCTATACATATAAAACCTGATTTCATTTTACCTCACAAAGCCAAGCGGCTTCAATATATTTTCCTGATGTTCACGCATCTCTTTTTCCTCTTCCGAGTCCATATGGTCGTATCCTAAAAGGTGCAAAAAACCGTGCGACGCCAAAAAAGCGATTTCCCTGTCTTCGCCGTGTCCGTATTCTTTAGCCTGTGCAGACATTACTTCCGGGCATATAACAATGCTGCCTAGCGAATATCTTTTTCCGTCAAACACTTCGGGAGTCAAAATATCTGCTTTAATCGGAAACTCTCTTTTTATTTCTAAAGACGGAAAACTTAAAACGTCCGTCTTTTTATCGATATTCCGCATGCGGTTATTAAGTTCTCTCATAGAGTCGCCGTCGTAAAAAACAATTTCAACGCTGAAAATGCCTTGTATTCCGAAATATTCTTCTACTGCGCGGAAAACTTTTTTTATTATTCTTCTGAATTTAAACGGCACGCCGCAAAAATTAATCATAGTGTCAATCCTTTTTAGGTGTCAATACCTTTTAGCAATCAGTTCACAAAATTATTGATAGCAATAAGCAAATTTACCGTAATTTATTCGTTGTTATCGACAACTGTGATTGCCTCTCCGTAAGTTACTCTTGAATGGTGAATACTCGGTAAAACGTTGATAATCGTATTTTTAATGACGGTTAATTCTTCCATCGTAATCGGACATTCGTCAAACTGACCCAAATTCAGTTTCTCGTCAACAAGGCTGTTTATTCTCTGCACAAATTCTTCTTTCGTAGGCGGCATATATGCTCTTGTAGCCGCTTCAACCGTATCCGCAATCATAATAATGGCAGATACTTTTGTCGACGGCTTCGGACCTTGATACGAAAAATTAGTTTTGTCCGCATTGCCTTCGCTAAGAAGAAGCGCTTTCTGGTAAAAATATCCGACAGGAGAAGTTCCGTGATGTTCTAAGCAAATTTTACATATCGACAGTGGCAAACGATATTGCTTGCCCAAAATTTCTCCGAACATCGTGTGAGATGTTATCATACTTACGCTGACTTCGGGAATAAGCTCGTCGTGCGGATTGTAATTCGATTGGTTTTCAATAAAATAAATAGGTGCTTTGAGTTTTCCTACGTCGTGATAATACGCAGCCGCTTTTGCTAAACGACTGTTTTCGCCGATTGCTATGGCACAACTTTCAGCAAGGTTTCCTACGACAAGGCTATGATTAAAAGTTCCCGGGGCTTCACTGGCAAGCCTTTTCAGCAAAGGTTGGTCAAGACGACATAATTCATCCAATCTGAAATCGTCGGTCGTATTGAATATAGCCTCGAACAGAATAACAAGTGGAAAATACAGAATTATACTGATGGCCGATGAAAGAAGTCCCCAAAGCACGTTAAACAACAAACTTATATCCGCTATTCCCATAGATATCGACAAAACGATGATATACGGGATACAGCATATGCCGGCTAACAGACAATAAAGCAAAAATTTAATTCTCGTATAATGCTTCGACGCCAAATAAATCATTGCAACGCCGCTTAAAAGATTTCCGACTACTGCCGCCGTTATCGTTATAATATCGCTGCCTATGCATGCACCGCGCAAAACAAGATTTACAAGAATAATAAATACCAAATTGAGCACGCCAATCGTTCCCGATTTCATACCGACCAAAATGCATAACAAAATCGCGCAAAGCTGAATAGGCATAGCAAACGGAGAACAATAGCGGAAAAGAACGGAACACAGCACAAACGTTATGGTAATAATTATAGACACAATCAAGTACTGCGAAGTCTTAACAAGCTTTGTCGGATTAAATATAAACAAAGAAACGTAAAGAGTTTCAAAAAGCAAAACGTTTGAAAGCACTATTCCGACAACGGTCGTAGCGCTTGCTTTTTGTAATTCAGCTTCGATACTCGAAATCAAAAAAATCGTCACAACAGAAACGACTGCAGTGCAAATCAAAACCGCAATCTGACTTAAAAGGAAAACTTTCCAATTCCAATTTTTTGCTAAAACTTTTTTGGTTTGTTCCATAAACCGACCTTTTAAACCACGTTTTTCAATTTCCGATAAAATCGAATCGATTTTATCGGAAACTTTTCAGTAATTTATATTTAAATTATAATATTTAAACTATATTTTTCGTTTTTCGTTTTTTACGTTTTCAAATGATTCTGTTTTATATTTAAACTGCGAAAAATATGATCATATCTCTTTCGCAATTTCTTTAACCTTACGAACGGCAGAAAATTTTGCAAAACATTTTCTAGCATCGGTCGCATTTTTAGCTTAAAACATCTGTGTTCGCTGGGTTTCTTATCTTCACGTTCAATCGATTCTTTCTTCCGTCGTTATCAACACCTTGACGTTATGCCCGCCGTCGTATTCGGTGATTTCATAATCAACGGATAATATTTCAGCGTCGGACTTAATCTTTGAAAGAGCTAAAGCTTTTACCGTTTTTTTACAATCTTCGATACGCACGTTGTCAACGTAATTGTAAAACACTTCTGCTTCGTAATATACCTTTCCGAAAACCATACCGCTTGCCGAAGTTTCGACCTTTTCTTCCTTTACAGTTACGCTGCCCTCGATAAGTACGTCGCCGACGTCGACCACGTCTCCGTAGCTACGAACGCAAGTCCCGCTATAAACAATAGCTCTTGTAAAAACGGCTTTTTTCTGCGATACAACGGAATCGGCTCCGACAGGAAATATTTCAGGCGGGTCAAGCTCTTCCTCAATCTGAATATTAAGACAAGTCCCGTATTTTGTAGCTTTGACAAATGATATACCGTCAAACGCCAGAATCTTTTTTTCAATACCGTTAGTATCTATATTAAACGCAAAGCAATTCTTTTTTATTCCCTCAGATTGCAAAACTTCAAGCACGGCTTGTTCATATTCGGCATTATCGATTTTTATATCCAACACAAAATAAGGATATACCGCTATGACGACAATCGATAGCAAAATTCCAAAAATAATGCCCGGGCGTAACAATGCAGCATATACAAAAGGCAAAAAACCTCGCCTGCTTTTTACTGCAAAATTATAACACATATCACTTAAAATGGCAATACACTTTTGCTCATCTTTTAAATGGCACCAAAAAGAAACAACGTCTCCGTGTTTTGTTACGTCATAAATCTTTATATGCCGTGACAATGCAAAAACGCCGCTTATACTGCCTTTGCATTCAAATTGAGTTCTGTCAAACAATCTCAAAGCTTAGCACCTCGCCCTCTACGTATGCCTCCGTACCGCCCGTTTCCACAAGATATAAATTTTTCCCCTTAAGCAACAATATTCTTGCTCTGGTTTTAAAACGTATTTCCACGTCGCTGAAATACGTTACGCCCTTTATTCCCGAAAGCGCGACTTTTCTGTTATCGAAAAATACAACCTGATAGTCGCATAATTCTTCCATATTGAATTTTTTTAGAATTTCATCCTTAAACATATTAAAATATATGTGTTTTAAACTTATAAAATACTAAACGTTGCGATATAAATTTTAACTTAAGTTTCAAAATGCGGCAATCTCTTATATTAAAGCAATTGTCGTAAATATTTAAAAGACTTTCACAAAACGGTTGAATTATATATTTTGTATACTACTTTTTACAAGGCTAATTTTCTTTAATGAATTTTTAAATAAAAACTCATATCGTATTTTTCGATATGAGTTAAATTATTATCATACAGTTGTTTTATTATTGCTTTGTCTTTTCCGCAATAATCTTAGCGATTTCAAAATTTACTATGCGCATAGCGGAAGCGTTGTTAAAGTTTTCGTCAAGAGAACGGCTCTTATATAACCTTCGTTATAATTTCCGCACTTTTGTTATAATATTCGTCGTTTTATATAATAGTTTTATATAATAGTAAAATTTGCAAAATCTATTTTTACAAAATTCCGAATAAATCAAAAACAATTTATATTCCGAATATATATTCCGAATGCTTATTATTCCGAATGCTTATTTATTATCCCGAAAGCTTATTTAAATATAAACTTATCAGATAGCGTTATGCACAAAAGCTTATTCTTCGTTATCTTCAAAAGTATTAGCCACGGCGTCAGAGATAGGCACGACGTCGGAAACGCTGTCATCACGTTTCGATACAGGCGGCAGATTTTGCGATTCGGTAAACGACGTTGTATTTCCGTCCCAGTGTAGCATGATATTATCGTTTATAGCGCCGTTTCTGTTTTTCAACAACATAAGTCTTACCTGCGACAAATCGGCAGGGTCGGGACGATGTAAAAACATAACAACGTCGGCGTCTTGTTCGATAGCACCCGAATCACGCAGGTCGCTGAGTTTAGGGTCTTTTGCACTGCCCGAACCCGTACGTTTTTCAACGTCACGCGACATCTGAGACAAAGCAAGGATAGGCACTTTCAACTCTCCCGCATACAATTTCAATTTTCTTGACATGTCCGCAACTTCTTGTTGACGTTCACTGCCACGGTAGCCCAACGACATAAGCTGCAAATAGTCGATAACAATTAAATCAAGACCTTTTTCTCTTTTTAATCGGCGACATTTAGAAAGAATGTCTACCGGAGTATTCAGCGAATAATCGTCGATATAAATTTCTGCCGAATCAAGTTTTTTCGCTGCTTTATAAAGAAGCGACATTTCTTCGTTGGAAAGTCCTCTCGGACGTGAAGCGTCCGACATCGAAACGCCTGATATGTACGACAGAATTCTTTTTGCAAGTAGCGTTGCAGGCATTTCCATAGAAAAGATTGCTACGCGTTTATGGTCGTTAATAGCGGCATTGGTTGCAATGTTCAACGCAAACGCAGTTTTACCGACAGACGGACGAGCCGCAAGCAAAATAAGCTCACCCGGTTTAAATCCGAACGTATGTTTATCCAAAGTTGGTATTCCCGTCTCTATGCGTTCTGTAGGTATATGACCTTTCTGAATTTCCGCAATTTCGTCAACGGCTTTATTTGCCGCACCTGAAATTCGTATCAACGAGGAGTTATCTCTGTCCTCTGCAATTTTAAAAATCGTACTTTCGGCAAAATTCAACGCTTCGATTTCATCCGTCGCCGAATATCCTTTTTTTGAAACTTCAACGCCGACGTTGATAATTTGTCTTAACAAGCCGTCGCGCTTTACGATTTTATAATAATATTCACAGTTTGCAGAGCTAGGAACAATCGACGTGAGTTCGGTTATGTAACTGACGCTACCTACAGCGTCAAGCTTCCCTTTAAGGGATAATCTGTCAGCAAGCGAAACCGTATCGACAGGAATAGACTCGTCTAAAATTTCTTTTGCCGTTTCAAAGATAATTCTGTTCCTTTCGGAATAAAAATCATCGGGCAACAATCTCGGAAGATATTCGTCCGCTGCAGTTTTGTCGATCAAAACCGAACACAAAAGAGCCTGCTCCGCTTCGATATTAAACGGCATTGACCTTGCTTCTTTATTTTCACCCTTCGTTTGTGTCTGAGGCATTTTGCTTCTCCTTATTCTTCTTAAAAGCAACCGTAACCGTAATGACGACTACGACAATAACAACGATTCCAACGGTCAGTCCATACCAGGCCGCTCTGTTCTCAACCGTCTGATATAGATTCATTTCAACTTCATCGCCGTCCGAAAAAGTCCAGACGTAACTTCTTACCTTCCCCGTTTCGCTGTATTTCCCGTTAGCCGTCACCGATTTGTACTCGGTCATATAGACGTATTGTATATTAACGTTGTATACGCTGTCAACGCCTGCGTCGGTCAAAGTTTGAGACAATTCATCGCTTAAAGCAGCGTCGACTTTAATTTTATCCCATATATCCGAATTAAACTTATAGCTATAAGAATATTCGTTATAAAAGCCGTCTCGTGAAATCGTGCGTTCGCTCCTGCCTACGATATCGGTTTCGGTATCGTAATTCAATTTAATCAACGCCGTAACGGTATCCGTTTCCGCATCGTACGAATAAGATTGCACAAAAGCATACAACTTATCTTCGGTGGCGGCGTTACAAGCCGATAAAACGGACGCCGCAAAAGTCAAACAAAAGATTAAAGCAAAAAGCAGTAGCGTACTTTTTATACTACGATTCATAAGCATTTTTTAAGTTCATCGACTACGGATGAAAATTCTTCCATTGCGTCGTCAAACGGCTCTGTTCCATACATGTTTACGCCCGCAAGTTTCAATATTTCAAGCGGCGGCATACTTCCGCCTGCCGATAAAAATTTGAAATATCCGTCGGTATCCCCGCTCAAAATACGTTTGACGATGGATATTGCACTTGTAAGTCCGGTTGCATACTTATATACGTAAAAGCTAGTATAGAAATGCGGTATTCTTGCCCATTCCACTTCAATAAGCTGATTATGATTGACGGCATTACCGTAATATTTCTTGTTTAACTCATAATAAATTTCATTTAAACATTTTGCAGTAACAGGCTCGCTGTTTTCGACAAGAGAATGAGCCGCGGTTTCAAATTCCGCAAACATAGTCTGTCTGAAAAGCGTAGTCCTGAACATATCGAGATAATACGACAAAAGGTATTTACGCATTTCGCCGGTAGCCGACTTTAAAAGATGCTTAATAAGCAATACCTCGTTTACCGTACTTGCAATCTCAGCCACAAAAATTTCATAATCGGCTTTGGAAGAAGGCAACGCCTCGTTAGACAAATAGCTGTGCATCGCATGGCCTAATTCGTGAGCAATGGTAAACACGTCGTGAGACGTTTTCTGATAATTCAAAAGAACGTACGGATGAACGCCGTAAGTACCCCAAGAATATGCGCCGCTACGCTTACCTTTCGTTTCCACAACGTCAATCCATCTCTCGGCAAACGCTTTATCCAAAAGTTTTAAATATCTTTCTCCCAACGGCTTCAACGCCTCTTTAACAAGTTTGCAAGCGTCGTTGTATTCTAATTTGATATCCTGATTTTCAACGATAGGCACGTAGAGATCGTACATATTAAGTTCCGACAGCTTTAAAAATTCCTTTCTCATAGCAACGTATTCGTGAAGAGGCTTAAGCCCCTTTTCAACTGCTTTAAGAAGATTTTTATAAGCTACGTCGTCGACGTTTTCGCCGTACATTGCATACGAAAGACTTGATTCAAATCCTCTGGTTTTAGCATAAAACCAATCTTTTTTTACGTTGGTTGCATATATTTGAGCAAGAGTGTTTTCGTTGTTTTTATAAACTTCAAACATACTGTTAAACGCGTCTCGCCTTACGCTTTGATTTTCATTCTGCAACAAAAGCGAATAAACGCCGTGCGACATTTTGACGGCAGTGCCGTCCGGCAAAATCACGTCTTTAAAACGAATATCGGCATTATCAAACATCGAAAAAATCTGTCTTGCGCCGTCGCTGAACAACCCGACGTCGGCAATAATTTTTTCTTCTGCTTCTGATAAAATAAGTTTTTTATTTCGTTTAACCTCTTTCAACAGTACGTCAAAATCTTTAAACCTTTCATCGGCAATCATTTTATCTATATCTGCGTCTGAAATCTTAACTAGTTCAGGCATAACGAACGAGGTTGCGGATGACGATTCGACGGCAAGAGACTCGATACGGTCCGTCATCGCCTGATAAAGAGAATTTGCAGTATCTTCGTCCTTACGCATTCTAGCATAAACGTAAAGTCTTGATAAAACGAGTCCGAGACTTTCTCGTAAATTTAAAAATTCCAAAAGAATATTTTCGTCGTGCAATTTACCTTTATAGTCAAGCATTTTCACGTACGACGACTTATAAAATTCAAAACTCTTTTCCCAATCTTCGTTCGTCTCGAATATATCTTCAAGACGCCATTTTAAATTTTCCGGTATTTCCGTTCTGGACTGCATTTCAACTCCTTAACGTAAACGGTTATTGCGTTTACCTATTATATTATGCGTTAATGATTATTCATTAATGCAATTTCTATTTAATGCTTTTACGATTTTATATCGTCAGTATTTTAATTATAACCACTCTGTTTAAATACTCAAACGCCATACTGTTTAAAATCGTACTTATTAATATTTTATATTTATTTCGAAATGTAACGGTTTTAGCTATAATCAATCGATAATTTAGCCAAAACGGTGTTTACATAACGCGGCAGGTTGAGTAACGTTTTAAAATTTCGATATTCTTTATAAAATTTCATAAGCTTTATAAAATTTCATAAACAACATTTTAACAGCGTTTCACCAACGCGACAACGTTAAATCTCTATTGTACTAAATCGTTCGACAAGAAGTTCGGGTCGCTGGTAAGATTAATGCCGAGTTTTCTTAACGTTTCTTCGTCGGCCTCTTTCAGGATGTAGGTCGAATGTGCCTGACATCCGTCAAGAAGTTTAATCTGAGCCATTGCGGCACTTGCCGTCTCATCGGTTGTGGCGCAAATTGCAAGAGCTAAAAGCGCTTCTTCAAGACTCAAAGCCTTGTCTTTGTCTTTAAACGTATTCTTTTTAAGCTTATTTATAGGAGCAATGATTTCAGGCGATATAAGTTTTACGCTTTTAGGAATATCGGCCAAAACTTTTACTGCGTTAAATACGCATGCAGCCGTTGCGCACATATTGTCGGAGCCTTTTCCTCTTATCATTCTGCCGTCGGGAAGTTCGATTGCCATAGCGCCTCTACCCGTTTTCGCACCCTTTTCGCGAGCAGCTACGACAACCGCTCTGTCTTCCGGTTTAAGAGACAATTTGGACATCAAAAACTCAAGTCTATGTATGGTTTTTTCGTCGGCAAGACCGTTTTTATAATCGCAACAGCCTTTAAGATATCTTCTTATGATTTCTTGTTTTGCGGCAAATTGTACCGCCTCGTCGTCATAAATGCAATAGCCCGCCATATTTACGCCCATATCAGTAGGCGATTTATAAATATCGCTATCAGTTGAAATCTTACTGAGTATCGCTTTTACTACAGGAAACGCTTCGATGTCGCGGTTATAGTTGACCGCCATAGTGCCGTATGCGTCATAGTGGAAAGTATCAACCTTATTGATATCCTGAAGGTCGGCTGTCGCCGCTTCGTAAGCAAGGTTTACGGGATGAAGAAGCGGAATATTCCATATAGGGAAAGTTTCGAACTTAGCATAGCTTGCATTATTTCCGCGTTTGTTTTCGTGATATACCTGGCTTAAACAAGTTGCGAGTTTACCGCTTCCCGGACCCGGTGCGGAAACGACAACAAGCGGTTTCGTCGTAGGGATATAAGGATTTGCTCCGTAACCGTTGTCCGAAACGATGGTATCGACGTCGTGCGGATAACCTTCGGTTTTTCTGTGAAGATAAACCTTAATGCCCCTGTTTTCAAGTTTATTCTTATACGAAATTGCAGCCTGCTGATTTTCAAACATAGTAATAACTACGCTGTTTATGCTTATTCCCAATTTGGAAATATTATCAATCATTCTGGCAACTTCCGTTCCGTACGTTATGCCGTAATCGGCTCTGATTTTATTTCGCTCGATGTCCCCTGCCGAAATACAAATGATAAGTTCCGATTCGTCTTTTAAACTTGTGAGCAATTTTATTTTTGCCGCTTTATCGAATCCGGGCAAAACTCTTGCCGCGTGTAAATCGTCGAAAAGTTTACCGCCGAATTCGAGATAAAGTTTACCGAATTGAGAAATGCGTTTTAAAATTTGCTCTTTCTGCTTTTGCATATATAGTTCACTGTCAAAACCGTTTTTCATGTGTAGCTCCTGTTATAATTGCGTTTTATGCACTAAAATTGATTTTACTTTGTTTTTAACTATCGATTTACCTTTTGTAGTTCTGGTATCGATTTTGATTTTTTCCGTATTCACTACGCTTACGCCTTCTTCCGTCAGCACGGCAAGGTCGTAAGGCATTTTTACTAAACTTACGCCCGCTACCTGCGACGACGCCAAATCGGCAATTTTAAAGCCTTTGAGATATCTGTTTCCCGCTTCAAGCGTTGATGAAATAATACGTTTTGCAAATCCCGCCGAAGTCACGATAACGATTTCGCCCTCGTCGTCGGCTTGTCCCATAAACACGACTTCATCCGTAGGAGAAAGTTTTACGCCTCTTACGCCGCCCGCTTTTCTGCCCTGAACAGGTACGTCGTCAAGCCTGAACGCCAACGCCATACCCTCTTTCGTTACGGCGAGTATGTGCTTATCTTGTTCGACCATTTCAACGTTTATAACCTCATCGTCATTCAATACGACAGCTTGCATATAATCTTTGGTAAGCGATACGTATTCGGATAAGTCGCTACGCTTTATCATACCCTTCTTTGTAAAGAAAAGCAATTCGCCGACGCACAGTTTATCGAAAAACATAAATTTGACGATTTTTTCATCCGCTTCGGCTTCGATACAAAGTCTTTTAAGCGGAACGGAAGCGTCTTTCCATTTCTTTTCAGGCAAATCGTCAAGATTGATTTTGACGTAATTTCCCTTATTCGTAAAAGCGATAACGTTGCCTGTATTATTTACCATCATAGCGCTTTTTACAAGCTCGTTCTCACTGCACGTATTTATATCTCTTGCCCCAAGGCTGAAACTGCGAAGAGACATAAATCTTGCCTCGCCGTTAGGCGTCAGTGCCAAAACTCCTTCTTTATATCCGGGGGTCGTCGTGTCGGCAATAGGAACGGATATTTTTTTACCCTTATCCATAACGACGGAATTTCTGACGCTTTTATTTCTGCGTTTAATATCCAACAACTCGCTTTTTACGACTTCGAACTGTTTTCTCTTGCTTTCGAGAATCGACGTAAGGTATGCGATTCTCTCTTCGAGTTCTTTAAGTTCCTGCTCCAATTTTCCCACTTCCAGGTGAGTAAGGTTTTTGAGTCGCATTTCTACAATCGCGGTAGCCTGTTCCATCGAAAGTTTAAAACGCTCTATTAAAGCAAGTTTTGCCGCGGTCGTCGATGCGGATTGTTTAATAATTTTTATAACTTCGTCGATATTGCGAATAGCGATAAGCAAACCCCTGACGATTTCGGCTCTCGCTTTTGCAATTTTTAAATCGTAAATCGTACGGCGTTTTATAATATCTCTTTGATACGCAACGTAATAATGAAGGTAATCGATAAGTCCTAACTGCTCAGGTTTGCCGTTGGCAATGGCCACCATATTTATCGTATAATTACATTCAAGATTCGTCTTTTTAAACAAAAAGTCGACGACTTTATCTATATCCGTATCTTTCTTTGTCTTTATAACCGCTCTGATACCGTTTTTATCCGATTCGTCGACAATGTCGCTGATGCCTGAAAGAATTTCTTTGTTTGCCTCTCTTAAATCGGCTATCTTAGTCAAAAGCTCGGATTTCGACACCTGATAAGGAATTTCCGTTATAACTATATTCTTTTTGTCGTTAGCGTCCTCTTCGATGTGAACTTTTGAGCGTATTTTAATTTTGCCCTTACCCGTTCTATAAATATCTTCAAAGCTGTCGACGGGTATAATATAGCCGCCCGTAGGAAAATCAGGGCCTTTGACGATTTTCAGCAATTCACTAAGTTTTATTCCGGGTTTATCAATAACCGCCACAACGGCGTCGATTATTTCTGCAAGGTTATGCGGCGGAATGTTTGTTGCAAGTCCAACCGCTATACCGCTTGCCCCGTTGACAAGCAAATTCGGAAATCTGCCCGGCAAGATGCTCGGCTCTTTAAGTCGATCGTCAAAGTTAGGGTCGAAACGCACCGTATCCTTGTCTATATCTCGCAACAATTCCATTGCGGCAGGACTCATTCTTGCTTCGGTATAACGCATTGCGGCCGCACTGTCTCCGTCGACCGAACCGAAGTTGCCGTGACCGTCGACAAGTTTAAGTCGCATGAAAAAGTCTTGCGCCATTTTTACCAAAGCGCCGTAAATCGAGCTGTCGCCGTGCGGATGGTATTTACCCATACAATCTCCGACGATACTTGCCGATTTTCTGTACGGTTTATCGGGTCCTATACCCATTTCATACATAGAATAAAGAATTCTTCGTTGAACGGGTTTAAGACCGTCTTCGACTCTCGGCAACGCTCTGTCTAAAATTACGAATTCGGAATACGGAAGCATAGAATTATGCATCACTTCTTCGAATACTACTTCGTAAAGCACCGAATTATCTTCAGTAATTATGTTTTCTCTGTTCTTTGCCATCTTTAACCCTTATCCTTCAAAAGTATCCGCTTTGTTAAAATCTGCGTACTCGTAAATATATCTTTTTCTTATGTTCGCGTCGTCTCCCATAAGGATAGAAATGCGTTTATCTGCCATAACCGCGTCTTCAAGAGTAACTCTTGTCAAAGCTCTTGTCTGCGGATTCATAGTAGTGTCCCAAAGCTGTTCGGGATTCATTTCGCCCAATCCTTTGAATCTTTGAAGGATAGCGCCTTTACCCATAATTTTTCTGCCTTCTTCCAGTGCTTTTTCGTCATAGCAATATTTAAACTCGCCGTTTTTTTGAAGTCTGTACAACGGAGGCATACCGACGTAAACGTGTCCGTCGACAATAAGCGGACGCATATATCTGAAAAAGAAAGTAAGAAGCAGAGCTCTTATATGCGCTCCGTCCTGGTCGGCGTCGGCAAGTATTATGACTTTATTATATTTAAGATTCTCAATATCGAATTCGTCGTCAATGCCCGTGCCAAGCGCACTGATAATCGTAGCTAATTCTTCATTTGCAAGGATACGTTCTAAACTTGACTTTTCAACGTTAAGCGGTTTTCCTCTAAGCGGTAATATCGCCTGAAAACTTCTGTCACGAGCTTGCTTTGCACTGCCGCCTGCAGAATCGCCCTCTACGATATAAAGCTCGTTTCTGTCATATTTTTTACCGGTACAACTGGCAAGCTTTCCGATAAGGTTTGAACCGTTAAGGCTGTTCTTTTGTCTTGCTATATCTTTAGCTCTTCTTGCCGCTTCTCGTGTTTTTGCGGCTCCGATTGCTTTTTCGATTATTGCGTCTGCGGCATTTTTATTTTTAGGATCGCTCGCCCATTTTTCAAAGCCGTCGCTAAGTAAGGTTTCGACTTTTTGTCGAACTTCCGGGTTTCCGAGTTTTGTTTTCGTCTGCCCTTCGAACTGCACGTTCTGCATTCTGACGGCAATAACCGCAACCATACCTTCTCTGAAATCTTCTCCCAAAAGATTCGGTTGTTTTTCCTTTAAAAGTCCGTTTTTTCTTGCGTAATCGTTAAAAACTTTTGTAAATGCGGCTTTAAAACCTACCTCGTGAGTGCCGCCCTCGCCCGTAGGAATATTGTTAACGTATGAATAAACGCTTTCATTATAGTTATCTCCGTGTTGAACGGCGGCGATAACTTCAAATTTATCGGTTTTTGCTTCAACGTATATCGGCATATCATAAACGACGCCTCTGCCCTCGTTAAGGTACGTTACGTAATCGGCAAGTCCGCCTTCGAAATGATATATTTCCTCGCGGATTTCATCTTTTCTTTTATCTGTTAAAACCAGTCGTATGCCTTTGTTAAGATATGCCGTTTCACGAAGTCTTGTAGAAATCGTATTCCAACTAAAACGTTCATCACCGAACACTCTCGAATCGGGTTTAAAAGTTACCGTTGTACCGGTATCCGACGCTTCGCCGACTACCGTCAACGGCGATTTTGTAATGCCGCTTTTAATCTGTCCGTCAATTTCAGGCGACCAGAATTCCACGCGATATTTACTGCCGTTGCGTTTGACTTCAACGTTAAGCCACTCGGACAAAGCGTTTGTAACGGACGCGCCGACGCCGTGCAGGCCGCCGGAAAAATTGTATTTATCGTTGTCGAATTTCGCACCGGCATGAAGTTGGGTAAAAACAACTTCTACGCCGCTTATTTTCAACTTAGGATGCTTATCAACCGGTACGCCTCGTCCGTTATCCGAAACTCTTGCCACGTTATCTTTAAGCAATTCCACCGTAACCGTATCGCCGTAGCCGTTTGCAATTTCATCGATACCGTTATCAATAATTTCCCATAAAATATGATGAAGTCCTTTGTTACCGGTAGTGCCTATATACATACCGGGACGTTTGCGGACAGCTTCCAAACCTTCTAAAATATGAATATCTTCTGCTGAGTAATTAAATTCCGACATTTTTTCCCTCTATAAAATTATCTTTAATATTGTAACATAAAACCAAACAAAAAAAAAGGGCAAAAAGGCCTTATTTTTAAATTTTGTTCCAAAATTTTATGTAACTTTATTTGCTGCAAAGTATTTTAAAAACCTGAACTGCGTTTTAATGAAATTTTGCTTGTATATAATCTGTACGCATATAATATCATTTCGATTTGTTTCAAAAACAAATAAAAACAACGTTTTAAATAACTTTCAGATTAAACAAATCGAATTTAACTAATCAACTACTTAAAAACCTTTTAAAAACGCTAACATCGGAACAATTATCAAAACACATTTACTTATTAATCTTTATTGCATAGTAATTCATATATACTTTTATCGAGTACAATTTAAAATCCCGACATAACTCGTTATTTTTTACGACCTATAGATTTTAATTCTTAACTTCATTTTTAATGTTTTCAAACTAAAATTTCAAAATAGCACAAATTAAAAGCCGCTCTGTCGAGCGGCTTTTAATTATTTGATAATAAACAAATTATTTTGTCATTCCTTCTTGAACGGCAACTGCGCATGCTACGCTTGCGCCGACCATCGGGTTGTTGCCCATTCCGATAAGTCCCATCATTTCTACGTGAGCAGGAACAGACGAGCTTCCTGCAAACTGTGCGTCAGAATGCATTCTTCCCATTGTATCCGTCATACCGTATGAAGCAGGACCGGCTGCCATATTATCTGGGTGAAGCGTTCTTCCGGTACCACCGCCCGAAGCAACCGAGAAATATTTCTTGCCGTTGTCAACGCACCATTTCTTGTAAGTGCCTGCAACAGGATGTTGGAAACGAGTCGGGTTTGTAGAGTTACCCGTGATAGAAACGTCAACGTCTTCGAGTCTCATAATTGCAACGCCTTCCGTTACGTCGTCACAACCGTAAACTCTAACTTTTGCTCTTTCGCCGTTGCTGTAAGCGGTTTCTTTAACGACTTTAACTTCGCCGGTATAATAATCCATTTTCGTCTGAACGTACGTGAAACCGTTGATACGGCTGATGATGAAAGCTGCGTCTTTGCCAAGTCCGTTAAGAATAACTTTAAGAGGAGTCTTTCTTACTTTGTTAGCCGTTCTTGCAATGCCGATTGCGCCTTCGGCTGCGGCAAATGATTCGTGTCCTGCAAGGAAAGCGAAACACTTTGTATCTTCTCTCAAAAGCATAGCCGCAAGATTTCCGTGTCCGAGACCAACCTGTCTTTGTTCTGCAACCGAACCAGGGATACAGAAGCTTTGAAGACCTTCGCCGATTGCCTCTGCTGCTTCGTCAGCTTTTTTGCAACCTTTCTTGATTGCAATAGCACAACCTACGGTATATGCCCAAACGGCGTTTTCAAAACAAATCGGTTGAACGCCTTTTACGATAGCTTCGCAATCTACGCCTTTGTCAAGACAAATTTGTTTTGCCTCTTCAAGGTCTTTGATGCCGTATTTTTTCAAAGCTGCGCTTATTTTATCAATTCTTCTTTCATAACTTTCAAAAGTAACACTCATAGTTGGCCTCCTTACTCTTGTCTTGGGTCAATATATTTGACTGCCCCGTCTTCGGCCTTAAATCTGCCGTATGTGCCGGTGCATTTTTGAAGTGCTTCGTTTGCGTCAACGCCTTTTTTAATCATTTCCATCAAAACGCCGAGCTTGACGAATTGATATCCGATGATTTGGTCGTCGCTGTCGAGTGCAACTTTAGTAACGTATCCTTCTGCCATTTCAAGATAACGAGGACCTTTTTTAACAGTAGCATACATAGTACCGGTTTGTGAACGGAGTCCTTTGCCGAGGTCTTCGAGACCTGCACCGATTGGAAGTCCGTCTTCGCTGAATGCAGATTGAGTTCTGCCATATACAATCTGAAGGAAAAGTTCACGCATAGCAGTATTGATTGCGTCGCAAACCAAGTCGGTATTCAAGGCTTCGAGAATTGTCTTGCCCGTTAAAATTTCAGCCGCCATAGCCGCCGAGTGAGTCATACCGCTACAACCGATAGTCTCAACAAGAGCTTCTTGAATAACTCCGTCTTTTACGTTGAGGGTAAGTTTGCATGCGCCTTGTTGCGGAGCACACCAACCGACACCGTGCGTTAAACCGCTGATGTCTTTAATTTCTTTGGCTTGAACCCATTTCGCTTCTTCAGGAATAGGTGCAGGACCGTGATTAGGTCCTTTTGCAACACAAGCCATTTTTTCTACTTCGTGTGAATATTGCATAGAATCCTCCATCAATAAATTTAAACTGATTAAATAGATTATAGCACACAGCAAAAAAATGTAAAACTGTTTTTACAAAACTAATCATTTTTTATTTGCAAATATTTGCAAAAATTTACAATAATCTATAAACGCTTTAAATTCAGCAATATATATTTAAGAACAAAAATAAAACGACCGAAAGGTCGTTTTATGTTTTAAACGAATTTAATCAAACGTCAAAAAACAATTTAAATACGTATGTCTCAAAACAATAATTTAAACCATTGTTTTACGAAAATCAGTCTTTTCTTATGATTTCCGTTAAACCGTAATATTTAATTTCTTCAATCGTTTTTACGGCTTTTTCTTTCGTCGGGACAATAATTCCTTTGAACTCTGCTTCGCCACGTTTTAGTATAAACCTAAAACCGTGGTCCACGTCGCCGCTAATACTGAACGTGCCCGATTTAATGGCAAGTTTAAAACTGTTTATATGGGAGAGCAAAATTTTGATATCGTCAAAACCGCCTCGACCGTAAATCGCCTCGTTTTTGTTAGTAAACAAATGATATCTGAGCTTTCCGTCGTCGGAAGTCATAATCTGATATCTTCCGAACACGATAGCTTCGTCGAATTCCCCGACGTTTGGAGTATGCGATATAATGCGTTTAAGATATGCGTCGCTTACCTTATCCGTTTTCTGCGATGGCTTTATAGTCGCTTCGTTTGCTTTTGCCAACTCTTTCTCAAGACGTTTTGCAAATTCGATTTCGCGTTCGATTTCCTTTTGAGCTTTTTTCAACTCGTTGAATTCTTCAGCAAGACGAGCAGCTTCCGCTTCTGCCTCAACGTGATTATTTACATCGGATTTTGTTTCTTCATTTTTTGCGTCCGTATTATCTTCAAGGTTGTCGGCAGAATTTTCTTGTAAAACAAAATTTTCCTGTACGGCAGAAATTTCCTGCCAAGGCACATTTGAAATTTCGTCCTGTTTTTCAAAATCAAGCGATGAAGTTTTGGTTTCATCGGACGTTTTATCTGCCCCGTCTTCAGTCATCACACTCAACGCAGACTTATCTGCAATTAATGCTGCATTTTCAACGGAAACAGATATATTTAAGTTTTCGCTTTCCGTTCTATCGATTTCTAGGCTTTCACTGTCATCAGCAACTTGAACTGTTTCGCTTTGAGCGTCAAAGACCGCCTCGACCTTTTTACCGCAGTTGCCGCAGAATTTTGCATTGGCTTCAAGCTTTTCGCCGCAAGAAGAACAATAAAGCGTTTTATTTGAATTATCCGGGCCGACCGTTTTGACGTTTTCTGTTCCGCCGTTTGAGTTTGCGTTTTCGTCCGATACGCTTTCGACAGACACGATACCGACGTTTTGCGTTTCATCGATTAATGTCTCTTTATCATGAGAGGCGTTTTCCGCAGTAAGTTCGTTTCCTGTCGGATTTTCGACGCCTGACGCGTCTTCAACAGGTTTATCCGTATCTTCAACAGGTTTATTTATAATAGGCAAAACAGGTTCGCCTGAATTTATCGGAATGAATTCAGCCTTTTCTTTTTCGACCTCGGCGGCGCTAAGCGTTTCAATAACCGTTCTTGTAGCTCCCAAAGTAACTCTTTCGATTTGCTTTTCGCCGTCAGTCTTATTTCTGAAAATCTTAGGAAGGTCAATCGGCGTAAAACTTGTGCGGTATTCAGGCGTTATTTTCGCCCCCGAAACAAACGGCTTGCTTTCAAGCACGATAGCATTTTCCGTATCGTCGAATTTCTTTTTCGGAAGAGAAGGCGTTTCGACAACCATAGAAGCGTTAGCTTCGTCCGTATCGTCGTATTCGAATTCAGGTTTCGCGTCGTCCATATCCATAATGCGTTCGGTAGCAACCGTGATACTTTCGCCGGGTACGGAATCTATTTCAAAATATGAGTCGCCGTCTCTTAAAACAAATTTTCCGTTGTCGGAAACTTCGTATTTTTTACCGTTTACTCGCTTGAAACGTTTCTTTTCCCAACCTGCCATAGCGAGGTTATCACGAATCAAACCGCCTATCGTAAATATCAAAACTAAAATGCCTAAAACGACAAGTAAAGGATACTTGACGTAATCACGTTGTAATATATCTAAAAAGACTAAAAAATATTGGTTCATAATTCTCCTGCCAGTTACGATTTTAACAAACCTTACGCTTCAAGTCAACCGCAACACCGTCACCCCATAAATTTTTCCGATTTCAAAAGCATAACAAGCGTTTCGACAATAGCGTTAACTCCGAGAGTCGAAGAAAGCGAAACGTGATATTCGGTTGGATCTCCCCATTTTTTGCCGGTATAAAAATCAAAATACTGAGCGCGTTTTTTATCGATTTTTTTAATTTCGTCCGTAGCTTTCTTTTCGTCGAGTCCTTTGCGTGCCATAATCCGTTTAACTCTTTCTTCAAAAGGAGCATGAATAAAGACGTTAAGAACGTGCGGCATATTTTTCAAAACCACGTTTGAACATCTTCCGACGATAACCGCCGATTCGTTGATGGCGATATTCTTGATAATTTCAGATTCAACGGAAAAAAGTTTATCGTTCATCGTCAGCTCAAAAGTGCCGTTCGTAGGCATGCCGTAATAACCGGGCATTATAGGAACAAAAAGCGGATTAGACTGTCTCTCGTCGATTTTCTCGATTGCTTCGCTACTAAAACCGGATTTTTGAGTGGCAAGCTCGATAAGCGTTCTGTCATAACATTTAATACCCAGACGATTTGCCAAAGCGATACCTATTTCTTTACCGCCACTACCGTATTGTCTGCCAATTGTAATAACGTAATTTTGCATAATCCACCTCCGCTTATACCTTTTTATCATTTTAACATACATAAAAAAATAGTCAATAGTCAGCTTTTAAATTGAATTTAAATTTAACGCCGTTAAAAAAGCTATTACGAAATAAATCTATTGAACAAGACGTTTTATAATGCAAGATAATTAAATAAAATAAATAAAAACGTACTTACCGCCCATAAACTTAAAGCGATTTTAATTTTTACGTCACGTCTTAAGAATATAAAATCAGACGTTAAAAACGCCGTTCCGTAATAACCTATACAAAATGCGCCCAATCCGCTGACGCTCATATTCGCTATACCGAAGCTGGAACATGCCAGCACTACGGCTTTGAACGGCAGCAACAGATAGTCCGCTATGACCAAAACGTTGGGAATCGGAATAATCAGCGTAAATACAGCAAGAAAAATTATTCCGATAAACATTACGGACATCAACGGCAATACAATTAGATTCGAAAGCAAAAACATAACGGGAAAAGAACCGAATGCCGATGCGGTTATCGGATACGTTAAGATATTAGCAGATAGCGACGTCGCCACCGTTTCCGTAAACTTATTTCGCTTTTTAAACAATCTTATGAAAAACTTATTTAAAAACAGGATACCCGCCACTGCACACATAGACAGCTGAAAACCTACCGAAAACATTGAAAGCGGACTGTATAGCAAAATTATAATTCCTGCCAATGCTAAAGCAGAAAGGCTGTCTCTCTTTTTTCCTATTACGCTAGCAAATGAAAGACATATTATCATAATAAACGCACGCACGGCAGACGCTGTAAAATCACACATAACTAGATAACAAAACAACGTCAAACCGACTATAAGCAATCTTAACCAACTTTTTGCCTTGCACTTTTTCAGAATAAAATCGATAAACGCGGCAAGCAAACCAATATGCAAACCCGAAACCGCAAGAGTGTGCGCAAGGCCGCTGACTTTGATATCGTCGTATAAATTGCGGTCGATAAACGTCTTATCGCCAAACAACAACGCTACGGCAATATCGGCAGTATCCTGTCTTGTATGTTCGTAAAAGTTTTCTTTTACTTTAAGTTGAATAGAATCGATAAAACCCGGCTCGCTTTCCTTTTGCACCTTGCAATCGTTCGTTATGATCGTATATCTTTTTCCGCCCGTAACATTTGATGCAAATATTCCGTCAAACGGTTTATAATCATCACTTATAAGACGTCCGTCAATCGAAACGTAATCTCCGCTTGAAAAATCAACATCGCTATCGTAATAATATACGTATGCCACCCCTTTAAAACTTTCTCCGTCGACGTTTATTTCATCTATCGTAAAGCAAATCTTGTCGCTGACGGAAATTTCAGATGTAACCTTTCCCGTAAGAACGAAGTTGCCCGACTCTGCCGTCGTGGCGTTATAAATATCGCATGAACCCGTTATCCACAAAAAACCTATTAATATAAACAAAGGAAAAGAACCGATTTTTCTGGTCTTTTTGAAAACGAACGACAAAACAACGGTAATTATCATAACCGCCAACAATATAATTCGTCCTAAAAAAGTTTCCAAACAAAGCGCCCCTATTAAAAGCCCTACGCACATAAAAATCAAGGCAAAACACAGCGAACGCTTTGAAAATAGTCTTACGTTCATTCCAATCCTTCTCGATGCCGAATCGGCAAAGTATATTAATCGGTTTTAAAATTCAGACGGATATCTCATCTGATAAAAAAATCGTTTAAAATAAATTTTGCCGCTTTTAGCGGCAAAATCAAGTATTTTAATTATTTGCAAATTTCTTTTTGTAAGCGTGAATATTATCTTTAATAATCAATTCAGCAAAAGTACGGTCCTTAACCTGAAAAACCGTTGTATCCTTTCCTTCAAGTTGTTTATAAACTCTGAAAAAGTGTGAAATTTCGTCCATAACGTGAGGAGGAAGTTCTTCGATTTCTTTATAGCAATTCCAATTCGGATCTTTAAACGGAATTGCGATAATCTTATAATCCATATCTCCGCCGTCCTGCATCATAATTACGCCTATCGGATAACAACGTACCATTGCCATAGGAACGATAGGTTCGCTGCAAAGGACTAAAACGTCAAGCGGGTCATTGTCGTCGCTATAGGTTTTCGGAATAAATCCGTAATTTGCAGGATAATGCGTCGAAGTATACAAAACTCTGTCAAGGATGAGCACGCCCGTTTCCTTATCGAGTTCATATTTATTTTTACTTCCTTTTGATATTTCGATAACCGCAATAAAGTCGGTCGGTTGAATCCTGGAAGGTTCAATATCGTGCCAAATACAACTCATATGTAATCCCCTTTTTTCTAATAATATCACATTAAAAAAAAGTAGTCAATAAAAAGGCGGATATAAACTCCCCTATAATTTAGATTTGAAATATAACTTTTTCAAGAATTTCAATTTAAACTTTTTGCCGTAAAACTTTAAGTTTAAAACGTATGAATCTTTATTTATGCTTTTTTACTTAAACCGTTCGATTGATTTTTTTCAAAAAAAATATATCCTCACGATAAACGTTCGGATATATTTTATAGCGTAAATAACTTACAGAATTTTTCAAATGCGTTTATAACGCCGCCACTTACATGCGTTTAACTATTGCGTCGAAGAAGTCTTCCGTGTTCAAAGCGTTGACTTTAACCGTATCGCTTTTAAAAAGTATTGCAAGGTCTTTCGTCATATCGCCTTCTTCGATAGTTCTGATTACTGCGTTTTCAAGTTTTGCAGCAAACTCGCATAATTCCGCCGTTGCGTCAAGCTCGCCGCGTTTACGCAAAGCACCCGTCCATGCAAAAATAGTTGCAACGGGATTCGTCGACGTCTTCTCGCCTTTTAAGTGACGATAATAATGTCTTGTAACCGTGCCGTGCGCCGCTTCGTATTCGAAGTTTCCGTCAGGCGAAACAAGAACGGACGTCATCATAGCAAGCGACCCGAAAGCCGTTGCAATCATATCGCTCATTACGTCGCCGTCATAATTTTTGCAAGCCCATATCATTCCGCCGTTGCTTCTGACGATTCTTGCTACGGCGTCGTCGATTAAGGTGTAAAAATATTCGATGCCCTTTTCTTCGAATTTACTTTTATATTCTTTTTCAAATATCTCGCTGAAAATATCCTTAAAGGTATGGTCGTACGTTTTGGATATAGTATCTTTAGTTGAAAACCATAAATCTTTCTTTTCGGATAAAGCATATTCGAAACAGCTTCTTGCAAAAGAAGAAATGCTGCTGTCCAGATTATGAACGCCCTGGCAAACTCCGCCGGATTTTTCATAATCGAATATTAACTGCTTGGAAGGCTTTTTGCCTTCGACTACAAGATACGCTTTGTCTCCCTTTTCGACTTTCGTCTCCACGTTTTTATAAACGTCGCCGTATGCGTGACGGGCAATAACGATAGGGCTCGTCCAAGTTGGAATCAACGGCGTTATTCCCTTAACGAGAACGGGGGCACGGAAAACGGTGCCGTCAAGAATTGCTCTTATCGTTCCGTTCGGGCTTTTCCACATCTGCGACAAGTTATATTCTTCGACTCTCTGAGCATTCGGCGTAATCGTGGCGCATTTTACGGCAACGTGATATTTTTTCGTTGCGTTTGCGGCTTCAACCGTTACGCTGTCTTTTGTCGCTTCTCTGTTTACAAGCGATAAATCGTAATATTCCGATTTTAAATCAACGTAAGGTAAAATCAATTTATCTTTAACCAAAGTCCAGATAATTCTTGTCATTTCGTCGCCGTCCATTTCGACGATAGGGTTTTTCATTTCGATTTTCTTCATAAGTCACCTCACGTAATTATTTTAGCAAACTATTACGATTTTCTCAACTTAATATAAAACTTTAATAAAAACTTTTTTGCGTTAAAATCTTTTTTTGATTCTTTTTTTTGATTTTTCTATTGCATCTATCGCAAAAATATTTTCTTAATTAACCTTTTTCTCCTTTCAAACTTTTTCCCGAATAAAATTCTAAAACGCCGCTTTTAAAATCAATCGGTTTATTCTCATAATCGGCTTCTTCGATTAAATCGGTTAAAAGTTGCTTATAATCGATTCCGAGCGGTTTAAAAAGATAATTTGCAAACGCACCTGGAACAGTGTTCATTTCGTTTATATAAACTTTTGTTCCGCTTACCAAATAATCGAAACGCACGACGCCCTTTAAACCGAGTTCGCAATAAATACGCCTCGAAGTAGCTTTTATCAATTCGTTTGTTTCGTCGCCGACGTCAGACGGCATAATCCTTGTGGCGCTACTCTTTTCTCCCCCTACGTATTTATCCGTAAAGCTGAGTATCTCCCCGCCCGAAATCGGTCTTTCCGTTTCGGAAACCACAATTTTTCCGTTCTTTGAATAACAGGCGCAGTTTACTTCGATAAAATCGCTTATTTCCTTTTCTACAACCGCTTTCTCACCGTAATAAAAGGCAACGTCGAGAGAAGATAAAAGCTCTCCTTTATCATGGGCAACGCTTATTCCGATACTGCTTCCCTGACTACACGGCTTTATTACCAATGGATAGTCGATAAACGTTTCTATATAATCCGCCGTCTGCATTTTGTCGCCTACATATTCGTCCTTTGTCAGCATAACGTATTTCGGAACGTTTAAAATCATATTTTCAAAAATCTGTTTGGAAACGAATTTGTCCATACCTATCGCCGACTGCAACACGAAAGGAGAAGTATACGGTATGCGATTAAGTTCTAAAAGTCCTTGCAGAGAGCCGTTTTCTCCCGTACCGCCGTGAGTGCATACAAGCGCCGCAGACGGCTCGCATATTTTTTTTATTTTAGAGCCTTTTACTTCCCAAAGGCAGCCTTCCGACAAAATTACTTTTTTGCAATTCCTTTTTTCGAACGGACAAAAGTCGTCCACCGACGTAAAATCGCCTAAATACCATTTATCGGAAATATAAACGGGATAAATTTTATATTTTTCGGCGTCTACGTTTCCCATCGCTTCTATTGCCGTTATTACCGATATATCTCGTTCAACGGAATCGCCGCCGAATAAAACCAAAACTTTTTTCATAGCACCTCCATTCGACTAATAAATATCAGGCAAGTCGTTCAACATCAATACCGTATCTTTATCTTTTAAAAGGAGTGAGAAATTGTTCTTTGCTTTTTCAAGAGTTTCAAAAACAAAAATTTCGTCAACGTTGTATTTCATACTAAGCAAGCCTTCGTAAATCGCTTTAGTTCTGCTTACCCCAATAAGTATCACTCTGTCGGCAACAGCCGCTATTTTCCTTCCGAGTAAATAATTTTCAGTTTTCTCCGCCGCCCCAAGCTCAACCATTCCCGGCGTAATAACGACTTTTCTGCCGTCGAATCTGCTAAGAACGTTTATGGCGCATTCCGCTCCCACCGGATTGCAGTTGAAAGTATCGTCCAATATCTTCATGTTTTTGCTCTTTATCAATTCAAGGCGATGCGGACAAGGTTTCATATTTACTATTGCGTCTTCTATTTCGCCAAGGGTTACGCCAAGTTCATACGCCATAACCGCCGCCAGTTGTAAATTCAAAACGTTATGCTCTCCGAGCAACGCCGTTTTTAAAACCAATGTATTTTCGCCTATACGCATAATAAAGCGACTTCCGTCCTCACCGAATTCGACGGTTTCACTCACGCAATAATCGTCCTTATTCTTGCCTGCATACAGCACTCCGTCAATCTTCCGCACGTTTTCGCTATCCGCCGCCACTTTAATTCCTTTTACGTTAAGAATTTTATGTTTCTCTTCGATTACGCTGTCCAGATTATAAAACGTTTCGAGGTGCTGAGCTGTAATACCCGTAAGTATAGCGTGTTGCGGATTTATTATATCCATAAGTTCTTGAATATCCCCCGTATGCCTAGCGCCGAATTCGGCTATAAGTACGTCTTGTCCCGCATATTCGTCTGCGGTATACGCCATTCCCATCGGAGTATTAAAACTTGCCTTTGTCGACAATACGCTGTATTTTGATTTAAGCATTGCTTCAAGATAGTTCTTTACCGACGTTTTGCCGTAACTTCCCGTTATTGCAATCTTTATCAAACCGTCGCTATCGGCAAATACTTTTTTCGCTTTCTTTATATACCTTTTGTTGTTGAGCTTTTCAAAAGGAGTCGTTACAATATTTGCAAACGCTGTCAGAGGCAGAAAAATCAACGGGCTTATAAACGTGTATAAAAGTAAAAAGTACGTTTCCACACCGTTTATAAACATCGCGCCTAAACCTACAAACATTATCGCCGTATATATAAATTGAACGGCAACGATAAAACGTATCATTCTTTTTGTATACCTTAACGGTTTTTTCGCTTTCTTCCCGGACGCGTTTATAATTACCAATAAACAAGTCAGTCCGTATGCCGCCGTTATAATTAGTCCCCATATCTCTCTGTGTAAAACGAAAAAGTACAGAATCCATATAACTACAAATGCGACGGAGATTCCGACTTGCAATGCTAAACATGGTAGAAAGGTTTTCGATTTAAATATACCGCTCGTTTTATATCCTGAAAGTTGCAAACCGTGCAGATAAGGTTTTACATAAAACAGAAAACTAACCGTTCCGAATATAAACAGCAAAATTACCGTAGAATAACGCATAGTGCCTCCTACATAAACAAATGCAAATTTCGGGCAATTATTCCTGTTTTACAAAAGCCTTTAAAATACGCAAAAATCTGCCAAAATCGTCCACGTATGCAAAATGTCCGCCGTTAAGCCAAAAGAGAGCGCTGTCTTTAATTTTGCGTTTGAACTTTCTTGCCATATACGGCGGAGTTTCTCTGTCATCCTTTCCCCAAAATATGGCAGTCGGACAAATTACGTTTTTAAGCTGAGAGCTTTGATCGTAATTGACAATTTTTTTGAAACTCTCTTTCATTACGGGGCTGAGAACGGCATAATCTATCGAACCTTTAAGACCCGTCTTACCCATCTTTTTCAGAATTTTGTGTAATAATATTTTAAAATAATACGACGGCTTTCTGTGCGGTTTCAATCCGGCGCTGTCGACTAATATAAGTTTGTTTACGATATAAGGTTTTTTCGCGGCAATTTCAAGCGCTACGCGGCCGCCAAACGAATGCCCGATAAAAACTGCGTCTACGACTTTCAACTTGTTTAAAGTCTTTACGACTTCTTCGGCATATTCGGATACTCCCATAGGGAAAGACGGCTCCGGACTCATACCGAAACCGCTCATATCCAGCAAAGTTATTCTGTATCCGCTAAGCCGTTTCCCTACAAAATCAAAACTGTTTATGCTTCCGCCCCAACCGTGCAAAAACACTACGTCTTTTCCGTTTCCGTATCGAGAAAAATTAAGAATAACGTATCCCTCCAAACCATATATTTTATGATTTTTAAGCCGCGTTAGTGCAAATAAAGTAAAACTGCGTAAATTAAAAAACACGGTCAATATTTATTAGGTTAAATCTAATTTGAATTCAAAAATTTTAAAATCAAAATTACCGAAACGTAAAATAAATTAAGCTGTTAAATAAATTATTAAAACTAAAATCGTTTAAAACATAAAGTTCGAAAATCAAAATACATAAAAAAAAGCGTCTTTAACGCTTTTTATTCTTTTATAAAAATTTAACGATTTAGATATAAGTCTAAGTAACTCTTTTAATAAATTCCGAATAGCCTTAATCTATTTAAGGCAAATTCCGAATAGCCTATCTATTTAATGTAAATTCCAAATAAATTTAAATCAATTTAAACTAAATTTTAATTAACTTAAAACCTAAGCCACATTATCAACGCTGCGGCGCCGTCCGGATAATAATCTTTTCTCTTTCCTTCTACTATAAAGCCGAAAGATTTATACAAGTTGATTGCCACATCGTTTTTTTCCGACACTTCGAGAGTCATTGCAGATAGTCCTTCGCTTTTTGCTTTCGCTATAAGGTCGGTCAAAATCAATTTCGAATACCCGTTTCCGCGAAAAGGCAAATCTACTGCAATATTGTTTACGTTTGCTTCCCCGGCCGTTACGTAATAACTGCCGTATCCGATAACCTTATCGTCTATTTCCAGAACAACGAAGTCGGGATTGTCGATTTCTCTTTCTAAAACCGCAAACGACCACGGACATTCGATACTTTCCTTTTCGATTCTCGCAACTTCGGCGAGATTGCTTTCGTTAAGCCTTTTCATCAAAATTTCTCTCCGCCTGCGATTTGCGCAGATATAAAGGTTTAAAAGAGGAAACGAATTCACCGTCCGCAAATTTTTTCTCAACAAGATTTTTGAAAGCCGCCGCATAATCAACGTCGTTTTTCGTAAACTCGTAAGCAATCGGCTTTCCGCTTTCTAAAAAGCTCAATTCATATTTACCGCTAACTTTATTACAAACGTACAAATTGCCGTTGCCTGCGTCGATAGCAAATACGCCGTCAGAAATGCCGTATGACAACAACTCAAACGAATTTATTTCTATACGCTTTGCGCCCGTTGCATAAGCAAGCGCATTGAAAACCGAAACACCTATCCTTATGCCCGTAAAAGAGCCGGGACCGACGCAAACGGAAAACACGTCGATATCGCTCGGCGAAATTTTAGCTTCTTTAAACAATGAATCGACCAATTCCATTATCAAAGACGAGTGTCCCTTTTTCCCTTCAACGCTTTTTGTATACAACTTGTCGTCTACCGAAAGCACAACCAAAAGTTCGTTTCTCGAAGAATCACACATCAAAGCTTTCATTTTCGTTTACCCCACTTGCGGCTATATATTCTGCCGAAAACCGTTTTAACGCTTATAACATATTGACTTTTAATCAATTATCTTTAACTATTTATCTATACACTTTCTAAATAATTTATTTAAATTATTTATTTAAATTATTTATCTAAATTATTTTCTAAATTGCCATCTAAATTATTTATCTATATAATTTTCTAAACTATTTGTCTAAATTATTTATTTAATTTCTAAATTGTTTATCTTAATTATTTATCTTTTAATCGATTATTTTTTATTATCGTCGATTTTAAGTTATTCGTCAACCTTAGTTCCGCCAAATTGTTTTTCGCCTTGCCTTATCTCTTCACTTTTTACGTCGTCGGTTGCGCCCGACTGACTTCCGCCATTTTTCGGAAGAGCCGCGTCTTCCGACGGCAATACGTCGGTAGCATCGGCAGAAGAACCTTTTCTTTTATTATTGCGTTTAATTTTGTTTTGCGGCAATATTATATCGAACTTGCGGATTTCTCCGCTGACGGTAATATCGATTTTTATCGCCTTGCTTTCCAACTCCGAATATTTATTCCACTCAATCACGGAAATTCCCTCGCCTTCGATTTCATCGTAAATTCCCGTTTCGTACAATTCATCGGCGTTTTCTATTCTGTACATATCGAGATGATTGATTTTAAATTTTTTGCCGCTGTATTGATTTAAAATCGTAAACGTAGGACTTGTCACGCTATCTTTTACGCCAAGGCTTTTGCAAAGAGCGGCGGTAAACGTAGTCTTGCCCGCACCTAAATCGCCGTTTAACAAAATAACGTCGCCGTCTGTCAGAATTCTTGCCATCTGCCTTGCAAGGCGTTGAGTGCCTTTTAAATTTTTAACTGTTATAATCTGTTCCGTTTTCGTTGCGTCGAAAGCGTTTAAATCGGCGGAAAACTCTTTTTTAAGAATTACGGACAACTTCTTATAAATCAGAAGCGTAAGCCCCGACACTATTAAAAGACGTAACAAGTTGAAAGGAAACACGCCGGCAAAGAGATATAGCGCATAAAAATTTTCTCTCGTAATCGACGGATAAAGAACTCTCAGCATTCCGATAAGCGGTTCCCAACTTCCTCCGAAAAACGCCGTAACGTAAAAAGGCACGGCGATAAGATAGTTACAAATCATTGCCGTCACGGTAGCTATGGCACTGCCTACGGCAAGAGCAATTACCGCATGTTTTTTATCTTTTTTATGTTTATAAATAAGCGAAGCGGGAAGAACAAATGCTATTCCGACAATTATGTCAACAACCTCCCCGACGCATGCCGTAGACGTCATCGCCATCTTCAAACAGCACTTTAAAACTATGATTATACATCCGCTGACGGGTCCTAAAGCAAATCCGCCTATTATTGCAGGCAAATCCGAAATCTGAATTTCCAAAAAAGACGGAAACATAAAAGGTAAGTTGAACTTGCAAAACGCATACAAAATAAAGGAAATTGCAGTCAACAAAGCAATTTTGGTGATATAAGCTGTAGATATTTTTTTCATTTCTTCTCCAATGGACAAAAAAAAAGTCCCCTTGGGACGTAACTTCTTCCATCCAGACTTTACTGTCGGTTTGGGAATTTCACCCAATCGGCCACATAGTGGTTCACGGACTTTAACCGTCGGTGAGGAATTTCACCTCGCCCCGAAGCAGCCTCAGCATATCACAAATATATATGGCTGTCAATAAATCTTAACAACATCTTTTCCGCTAAAATATAAATTACCGTCGCATAAACCAATAACAGCCGCTTCATAAAACAAAAATTACCGTTCCGTAAAAGTTATCTAAAACGACTTGAATCGGATTTAAAACCGAAAACTCGGCACAGAGAAACTGCCAAATATAATCATTTGCGTGATAAAACAATTTATTTAAATATTGCCAAAACGATGGACGTAAAACGCTTAACTCATTAACGACGACTGCAAAATTTTTACCGCAAAATGAATTTAAATCAAATTTAGCTTTAAATAAACTTTTCAAATTTCCGATTTAAATATATTTTTAGTTAAAACAAATTCCTTGACTAAACAAATATATACGTTTAACAAGTTTTGCCGTACAAAACAAATCTTTCGGCAAAAAATTACGACGCAAAATTTGCGTCGTCATTAAAATTTTAAAATGCTGTCTTAAAATACGGTTTTAAAAGACGACTTGTTTTTTAAACAAATCGCTTATCTATAAACATACGCCATACGTTTAAAATAAAGCGATTACTTTTTTAAAACAAGCGAAGAAGCGCCTATCCTTTCAGCACCCAATCTTATAAAGTTTTCAGCCGTTTCAAAATCTCTTATTCCGCCGCTTGCTTTTACTTTTATTCTTCCGTTTGCGGCTTTTACCATAAGCGAAACTACGTGTTCGTTTGCCCCTGCGCCCAGAAAGCCCGTACTGGTTTTTATAAATGCGGCTCCTGCTTCAACGGCAATTTCCGTAGCGTATAAAATATCGTCGTCAGACAAAAGCGACGTTTCAAATATAACTTTGACAGGCACTCCGCACGCAACCACACCTTTTATATCTTCAAGCACGACGTTCTTTCTTCTTTCTTTCAACGCGCCGACGTTCAATACCATATCAATTTCATCGGCGCCGTCGCTTACGCAAACCGCCGCTTCGGCAGCCTTTATTGCCGGAACGTTTTGTCCCAAAGGAAAACCTACAACGGCGGCAATTTTAACGTCGCTGCCCGAAAGTTCTTCTTTTGCAATCATAACGTTTACGGGATTTACGCAAACGGAATAAAAACCGTTCTCTTTCGCTTCCTGACACAGCCTTTTTATATCTTCGCGCTTTGCGTCGGGTTTTAAATTCGTATGGTCAACGTATTTTGCAATATCCATTTTTACCTCACTTTATCGACTATCAATTTTGTCTTTTCCGTTTTTTCGTTTCCCAAAACGAATGCCGAAATTACTTCCGTCTCTCTTTTTATCGCACTCTCATCGCTTGCGTAAAGCAATGCAAGCACGTCGCCTTTATCGACTTTATCTCCTACTCTTTTCAACACTTTAAGACCGACAGTATGATCGATTTTATCGTCTTTGGTCATTCTTCCGCCGCCGATAGACATAACGAATTTTCCGAGTTGTCTTGTAAGCACTCTTTCGACGTATCCGCTGTCGGTTGCTTTAATCTCGTACCCGTTTATTGACGGCTTTTTGATTTCAAGACTGGTTGCTCCCTGTCTTACGAGCATCTCCTTAAAAATCCTGAGAGCCGAACCGTCACGGATAACCCTTTCAAATTCTTCGTCGGCTTTGTCTTCCGCCATTCCGCTTTGAAGAAGAATTTCTACCGCCAATGCTTTGGCTACGGTTTTTAATTCGTTTTCCGCGCCTGAAAGCACCTCCATTGCTCCAAGCACTTCGAGATTGTTTCCTATGTAGTTGTCCAACGGTTCATCCATACTGGTTATAACGGCCGAAACTTTCTTGCCTGCCATCTTTCCCATTTCAACCATAAGTTTTGCAAGTTCTCTCGTACGGCTTAAATCGTTTAGCAACGCGCCGTCGCCCGTCTTAACGTCCAGGACCAAAATATCAGCCGCAACGGCAAGTTTTTTACTCATAATGCTCGACGCAATAAGCGGTATCGAATCAACCGTTCCCGTTACGTCGCGCAAAGCGTAAAGTATCTTGTCGGCAGGACATATATTCCCCGTCTGACCGCATATTGCAATGGATAATTCGTTTACTTGTTTTATGAATTCTTCTTTTTCAAGATATACGTTCAGTCCGTCAAACGATTCGAGTTTATCGAGAGTACCGCCGGTAAAGCCTAAGCCGCGTCCGCTCATCTTTGCGACTTTAAATCCGAGAGCCGCCAGAATTGGCATGGCGATAAAGGTTGTCGAATCTCCCACTCCGCCCGTTGAATGTTTATCGACGGTCGTTCCGTTGATTTCGGAAAAATCAAGAACGTCTCCGCTTCGTTTCATAGCGTCCGTCAGATAAAAAGTTTCTTCTTTCGTCATCGAATTTAAAACGACAGCCATCAAAAACGCAGACGTCTGATAGTCTTTAATCTCTCCGCTGACAACGCCGTCGACAAAAAACTGTATTTCGTCTTTCGTCAATTCCCGTTTGTTTTTTTTCTTTTCAATTAAATCTAAAATCGTCATAAATCCCCCGAACGGTTATAAAAATTTAATTTTGTTTATCCTTATTTCAAAATTCCAACAAAAACTTTAAAGCAAAGCCCGTCAAACGCACTGTTATAATTCAACGAAAATATCCTTAAACGACTTTAAAGTAAAGCCGCTATTTCGTCATAACTCTTTCCCAATTCTATCATCGCATAAATCCGAGCGGAAAAGGTAACCAATACTTCGTCTACGCCCAATCTGCTTTTTAATTCTTTTTCGGTTTCAGATTTCAATTCCTTACGCTCAGACGAGGTAAATATAGGTTCGGTTATGAGCGCCGCTATCGCTTTCCCGTCTTTTAAAACGTATGCGCATTGCAAAATTTTTTCATCGCTTATAATAATTTTAGATTCCGTAACGTATTCCATAATCCCTCCCGACAAATTCTTCCCTTTGCGGAAAAATTTATTCAGAAAGGATTTCGGGGTACGCCGAAAAACAAACGTCGTTTTAAATTCAACTCGGTTTTGCTTTTATCTTTGTTTCGAGCATATCCCAATAAAATTTTTGCAATGACTTTTTACAATGATGCAATGAATTTTTGCAATGAATTTAAATTATCTGCAACGCTTTATAGCGATTACGTTTCAATATACGCTTATTATACGCTTATTTCAAAATACGTTTATTTCAAACAGCTTTTAAACGCAATATCGCTGAAATTTAACTGCGATTTTTCGGATAACGGCGAAAATTTCGTTATCGATTTAACCGTTAAAAACCTCAACGTTGCCGCCGTCGCCGTTAGCCCATATTTTTTCAAGGTTGTAAAACATTCTCACCTGGTCGTAAAACACGTGTACCATAATCGAACCGAAATCTACTACAGCCCATTTGCCGTCTCTTATGCCGTCCGTATGAGTGGCTTTGACGTCAAAATCTTTACTCATTTTTTCGACTACGTTTTCGGCAAGAGCTCTGACTTGCGACGTACTTCTTCCTGTTGCAATGATAAAATAATCGCAAATCGTCGTTTTATCGTCGACTTTAATAGCCACGACGTCCATACCGTGTTTTTCAAGCAAAAGCTTGCAAATTTCGTCTTTCATCTCTTGTATATTCATAATTCACTCCTTATTGTTCATAATATAAAATTCAAACGCTTCCTGCGTTAAAGGATACATACCCTTCTTTTTTGACAATACGTAAAAATAACTTGACGACAGACACGCTTTAAAGCCTATTTCAAAGTCGTTTTTCATAACCTGCAAAAGTCTTTCTATATCCGGACGGTCTTCGCTGAGCATATCTGCCGAATAAATCAACTTTTCAAGCGTAGTCATTTCCGCCTTTCCCGTAGTATGGTATTTTATTGAAGATAATATTTCTTTATCGCGAATTCCGAAATCTCTTTCTGCTTTTAACGCACCCAAAAACTGATGCAGAACAGGCGTGCCGATTGCGTCCTGAGGAACGTCGAAACCGTCCAACGACAACCTTTGCTTCGCATTGTCGTGCAATAGTCCTGCCATTAAACATTTATACGGATCAAGATTCAAACCGTGAAGCCGGTTAAGTTCGACAGCCCTGTACGCCACAGCTCTCGAATGAAGAAATAAATCGTCGGTTTGCATTCCTTTAAGTTTGTCCAAGACCTCGCCTAACTGATTGAAATAAGGTTTGACTTTTTCAATCATAGGAACGTCGGTATCCAGTCCGAGCATAAGACGCGTTCTGAGCAACGTACTCGAAACCGCCTTGCCTTCATAATCTGTTTTTATAATATCCGCATTATATTTTTTTCTAAAGTATTCTATTTTTTCATCGATTCCACTATAGCCGGTGCGATCGCAGACAAGTAAGGTTGCAAGGCTCATAACTTTTTCAGGATTGTGCCAACTTTCCAGAGTAAGCAAACTGTCGCCGCCTATAAGATAATAAAGCTTGTCGTATTCTTTTTTAAAACATTCAAGAATTTCGCTTGCATAGTTGTCATCGCCGCGGCGGAATTCGATATCGCTTATTTCATAATCGATTCCGACTCCTTTCAAAGTCTCGTCAATCAGTTTGACTCTGGTTTCAAAATCTATAACCGCTTTCGACTTGTGAGGAGGCAAAAACGTAGGAACGATAATGGTTTTGCCCTTAAAACCGAGATTTTTTATGCTGTTAATTAAAATATTTACGTGTTCTGAATGTAGGGGGTCAAACGCTCCGCCGAAAATCAATGCTTCCATAAAATTATTATAATACATAATTATTTTTTCTTCAAGTTTGTTGTTTAAAATTTCAGATGAAGTCAACAATATTTTTATGAATAAAAAAGTCGATTTCGTTGCCATTTTCTGTATCACCTATATGCTGCTGTTTGTAGTGTTTAAAAACTACCTCTTAAAACCGTTGCCGTCGATTTTCGTAGCCTTTGTATGCGCTCTTACGGTTATTGTCACCATATACGCTATCTGCAACAATAAACGGCCTTACTCATACGACAGATTGTTAAAAGAGTTTATAAAAAAACCGCAACTTGCAATCAATCTCGTATCTAAGTGTCTTAAAAATCCAACGCTTATCCGAGGCGAAAATTACGTTGCTAGCGACAATGCAATAATTTTCTTTATGTACAAGTTTTCGCCGTTGGGGCCGCAGGATATACTGAGCATTATAAACGTTTGTAAAAGTCTTAAAATCAATAAAGCATACGTCGCTACAAAAGCAATAGACCGCCGCTCGTACAGTTTGTTGGATGATGAAAAAATTTCACTATCCGTTCTGCCCGTTTCAAGCGTTTTCAAATTCTTAAAAAACGAAAACGCTTTGCCGGATCTTAAAAAATCAAAAATTAAAATCAATTTAAGAGGACTTCTGGCAACTTTCCTCGACCGTCAGAATATGCGATTCTACATTTTCAGCGGAACGATATTAATTTCGTTGTCGTTTATTACCCCGCTTACGGGATACTACGTTTTTTGCGGTTCGATGAGTTATCTTATGGCACTTTTATGTCTCTCACCACTAGGCAAAGGAAGCTTTAAAAAAGAAAAGATATTCGAATCGTTTAAAGGTAACCAAATTACTATCGAAGACTGTTTGGAAAAATAAATTTACTATTGACAAACGCAAAACAGACATTTAAAATTACCTTAAACGGAGGTGAATTTATGGACAAATCTGCTATATTTAAAATCAGTTACGGACTTTACGTTTTATCGGCAAAAAACGCAGATAAATTTAATGCCTGCATCATAAATACGTTTATGCAAATCACGGATAACCCTCTCACGGCAATTATATCCGTAAATAAATCGAATCTTACTCACGATTTAATAATGAAAAACAAAGAATGCAATATCTCTGTTCTTTCAACCGCTGCCGATTTCGAGCTTTTTAAAAGATTCGGCTTCCAATCAGGCAAAAACGTCGATAAATTCAACGGGTTCGATGCTTACGCATTATCCGAAAACGGATTACCTTACGTAACATACGGCACAAACGCATACGTTTCGGCAAAAGTTTTAACCACTGCCGATTGCGGCTCGCATACTATTTTTACAGTCGAAATAACGGACGCCGCAACGATTAATTCGGAAGAAAGTCTTACCTATGCGTATTATCACAAATACGTAAAACCTCAACCGGCGACAAAAAAAGTAAAAGGCTATCGTTGCTCGATATGCGGATACGTTTACGATGGCGAAACGTTGCCTGAAGATTACGTCTGCCCTCTTTGCAAACACGGTGCAGAATTTTTTGAAAAAATAAACGATTTAAATGCGGAGGATAAAAAAACTATG
>JBJETY010000051.1:0-6909 GCA_051883555.1 Christensenellales bacterium
TGCAAGCATCGCTCCAAGCAATCCGCCGATAGCCCCTGATATCGTTTTTTTCGGAGAAATTTTAGGACAGAGTTTCGGACCTTTTACGGTAGAACCTATCCAATATGCAAACGTATCGCAAAATACAGGCATAAATACTGCAAACACAATTGCAAATATTGCACAATATTTTAAAGATATTACGTATGCGCTTGAAAGCATCAAAAACGGATATACCATGGCAAAAACCGTGGATAACAAATCACTAAGCGGTCTGTCCGTAGAAAACGCAAACATTCCTATTGCAAGAGCGGCGGAAAACAAGAAGGAAATAAACAATCCGACAAGCCCTAAACCGCAGAAAAACTCTAACAGATAGAAAACGGGATATAACGTAATACCTAAAACTACAAGCGGCAATCTGAACATATATATTTCCGCTTTTGTAAACGACTTATACATTTCGTATAAAGCCAGCAAACCGAAAGATAAAATCAAAAGGTCGCTAAAAATCGAACCGCAAACGGAATTGAAAAAATATTCTAAAACAAGCATTCCGACTACGTAAACTATAAGAAATACAGCAGTCAACGTTCTTTTAAAAAAAGTAATCATATACTATACACCATAATTCCTTTTAGTATTTTTAAAATCTTCTATAAATTCTTCGATTTCCGCACTCGTGGCGTCAGGCCAAAGCGTATCGGAGAAATATAATTCCGAATAAGCAGCTTCATAAAGCATAAAGTTGGAAAGCCTTTTTTCTCCTCCGAATCTTATTATCATATCGAGAGGCGGCAAAAATGAAGTAGAAAGGCAATTTTTAAAACCGTCTTCGGTAAACAGAGCGTCAATTTGTTTCGAGGCATCGTTTTCCGACAATCCTTCTTCCTGGCATAAAGCAAGTGTATCGATTGCTCTTTCAAGCAGGTGTCTTGCGCCTCTTACTATGTCGTTTCTTGCCCCGTAACCTATGCAAATATTCACAAGGATATCGAATTCTTTGTTCTCATTGTCAAAATTATGAATTTTGGTAAGCAAATTGGCGGGAATAAACCTTTCATCCCCTACAAACGATAACGCGACGTTTTGCGGATGCTTGTCGATAAATTCCCCAATAACTTTCATAATGGCAAGTTTTTCTTCCTCGGGGCGTTTATCGTTTTCGCTTGAAAAAGCATACACGCTTATGCATTTTACTTCGCTTCCTGCAAAATGTTTAATAACGTTTTCCAAAGCTATAAGACCTGATTTATAGCCGTCTTTAATGCTTACGCCGTTATCTTTTGCCCATCTTCTGTTACCGTCGATTATTAAACCGATATGTGTTGCTCTGTTTTCCATCTTTCACCACTTTATGCAAAATTTATACATTTATTCATTTTGTCGTTATTACGGCAAATAGTTAAGCGCAAATATAAATACGCAAAATTTATTTAACCATCTTGAAAATAATTAAAAGCATTTTTAAAATCGATTTTTAAAACGCAATAGCATAATTGTAAACTCTCCGAACAAAGCACAGCGGAGTGTTATGGCTATGCAATAAATTGAGTTTATTTACGAAAAACGCTTATAAATTAAAAGCGAGCTTTGCTCGCTTTGTTATAGTTATATCGACATGACTTCGGATTCTTTCTTTTTAAGCGCCGCTTCAAGATTATCGATATAATCGCCGATTACTTTATCAACGTCTTTTTGGAAATCTTTCAAATCGTCTTCGGTTATTACGTTGTCTTTTTGCAGCTTTTTAAGTTCATCCATTGCGTCGCGTCTTGCATTTCTTATGCCGATTCTGCCGTTTTCGCCGATATTTTTAATATCTTTAACGATAAGTTTTCTCTTTTCTTCGGTGAGTTCAGGGAAAACGAGACGAACGACTTTTCCGTCGTTTGTAGGCGTAACTCCGAGATTGGCTGCGAGAATAGCCTTTTCAACTTCTTTCAAAGAATTTTTATCCCATACCGAAACCGTTAAAACTCTTGCTTCGGTAACCACGACGTTACCAACCTGGTTGAGAGGAGTTTCAACGCCGTAACAATTAACCATAATTTTATCAAGAATATGCGGATTTGCTCTACCCGCACTAATCAAGTTAATTTCATGTCTGAAACTTTCAAACGCTTTAGAAGCGTCTTCGTTCAAACTGTCAAAAATCAAATCTACTTCGTCAATTCCGTAGCCCATAAATATCTCCTATACATAATTTTTGCGAATTTATGTTCATATTATATCAAATTATTATTATCTTGGCAATACAAATTTACCTAATCGCCAATATACGTGCCGAGAGCTTCGCCCTTAACTACTCTTATGATACTGTCTTTTTCTGCTAAGGCGAAAGTTACGACAGGTATATGATTATCCATACATAACGTTATTGCCGTTGTGTCCATAGCTTTCAATTCTTTTTTAATGACGTCCATATAGGTAAGTTTATCGAATTTTATTGCGTTTTTATTGATTTTTGGGTCGCTGTCATAAACTCCGTCAACGTTTTTAGCAAGCAGCAAAGCTTGTGCGCCGATTTCTGCCGCTCTCAAAGCCGCGCCGGTGTCCGTGGAGAAATAAGGATGACCTGTTCCGCAAGCGAATATAACGATTCTTCCCTTTTCAAAATGTCTGATAGCTTTTCTTAAAATAAACGGTTCTGCAACTTCTGCAATAGTGATTGCGGTTTGTACTCTGCATTGAAGTCCGTTTCTTTCGATACAATCCTGAAGAGCCAAAGCGTTTATAACGGTTGCAAGCATACCCATATGGTCTGCCGTGGTTTGATTCATTTCTTTATCCGCTTGTCTGCCGCGCCAGAAATTTCCGCCACCGATAATTATACCGATATCGACTCCGAGATTATGAACTTCTTTAAGTTGTCTGACAACTTCGTTCATTTTATTCTGGTCGATTCCGAAACCGTTATCTTTGCTAAGAGCTTCGCCTGAAAGTTTAATTATAATTCTGTTGTACATATTACCTCCGAAACAGTAGAAAAAGGGAACACAAAAAGTGTTCCCTAAAATCAATTATTTAACCTTTGCAACTTGTTCCATAATTTCTTTTACGAAATCGTCTTCTTTCTTCTGAAGTCCTTCGCCCATTTCAAAACGTGTAAAACGAATGATTTTAGCGTCGCCGTTTGCTTTAAGATATTGAGCAATGGTCATATCGCCGTTTTTGACAAAATCTTGTTCGACAAGGCAGACGTCTTTATAATATTTTTTAATTCTGCCTTCAACCATTTTTTCGATAATCTGAGCCGGTTTGCCTTCGTTAAGAGCCTGAGCTTTAAGGATTTCTTTTTCCTTTTCAAGTTCTGCCGACGGTACTTCGTTAGGATAAACGTATGAAGCCTTTGCCGCGGCAATCTGAAGAGCAACGTCGTGAAGTACTGCTTTATCTGCGCCTTTAGTTGCTTCGACTATTACGCCGATTTTTCCGCCCATATGAATGTAAGTGTCGACTTCCGTATCGTTTGATACGTATTTTTCAAATCTACGGATAGTGATTTTTTCACCGCATTTAGCAACTGCTTCTACACGAGCAGCTTCGTTAGCTTCCTGAACTTCTTCGATAGATTTTACGTCGTTGTTGAGGATATATTCTGCAACGCCGTTTACAAAGGTTTTGAAAACGTCGCCTTTTGCAACGAAGTCAGATTCGCAGTTAACTTCTACCAAAACGCCTGCGCTATTTTTTACGAGAGCATAAACAATGCCTTCGGAAGCGATTCTGCTTTGCTTCTTTGCCGCCGTTGCCATACCCTTCTCACGGAGAAAATCAATAGCTTTATCCATATCGCCGTCGGTAGCGGTCAAAGCTTTTTTACAATCCATCATACCTACGCCGGTACGTTCTCTTAAATCCATTACGTCCTTAGCTGTAAAACTCATATATAACTCCTTAGTCCTTGTTTTCTTCGATAGCTTTTCCGGCTTCGCTTGCGACTTCTTCCATATTTACGACTTCGTCTGCCTTATCTTCCGTTCTTTGCGGAACAGCGCTTTCACCTTGCTTAGCTTCGATACAAGCGTCTGCAATGATAGATGCAAAAAGTTTTACGGCACGGATTGCGTCGTCGTTGCCAGGAATTACGTAATCTACAAGATCAGGGTCACAGTTTGTGTCTACAACGGCAACTACTGGAATTCCGAGAGCTCTTGCTTCTCTTATTGCTATTTCTTCTTTTTTGAGGTCGACTACAAACATAACGCCAGGAAGAGAACGCATATTTTTAATACCGCCAAGGTTCTTTTCAAGCGTATCTCTTTCCGCTTTGAGCTTTTGAACTTCTTTCTTTGAAAGAAGGTCGAATTCGCCTATTACTTCCATTTGATTGATTTTATTCAAACGGTCAATTCTGTTACGGATGGTTTTAAAGTTGGTAAGCGTACCGCCGAGCCATCTTTGATTGATGTAAAACATTCCGCATCTTTCAGCTTCTTCTTTGATAGCGTCTTGAGCTTGTTTCTTTGTGCCTACGAACAAAACCGTTTTTCCGGCTTCAACCTGTTCTTTTACGAACTTGTAAGCTTCTTCAACCATATCGACTGAAATTTGCAAGTCAATGATATGAATATCGTTTCTTGCTGCAAAAATATACTTGCCCATTTTCGGATTCCATCTTTTTGTCTGATGTCCGAAGTGTACCCCTGCTTCAAGCAAGGTTTTCATTGATGTAACTGCCATTTTTTGGCCTCCTGTGTTTTTTATCCTCCCCGTGAGTTACGTTTATCGCAACCTTTCGGCAACAGCAAAAAACTGCCCACGAGTGTGGCTTTGAATAGATTATATATAAAAACCGATTAAAACGCAAACGAATTGACCCACTTTTTAACGTAAAAATAAAAAAATTACAAAAAGAAAAAGACTTAATTACAAAAAGCAAAGGACTAACAATTTTTCGGACGAGATAACGCAAGAGTTAAAAAAATTATCGCATAAACGTAGTCCGATTCTTTTTTTTTAAACGCAAACGAAATGCCTATTTTCAGCTTAAAAAAATTGTAAATAAACAATCGCAAAATTATTAACAATCGCTAAGTTATTATTATTGAAAAATAAACGTTGACAAACGTAAAATTATTAAGCCGTCGGAAATTATAAAAACATCATAAAATTCATTAAAAGTCATCGGAAATACTTCAATAATTTCGATAATTTTATATTAAACCTTAAAATTATTTATATAAAACCTTAAAATTAAACTTTAAAAATAAAATAGTCCGAAAATATCGTAAATATATTCGGACTTTAAATTTGCTTATCTTATTGCATTTTTGCTCGTTGAAATTTCGCTTATCGTTTAAACAAAAAATAGATTTGCTTTTATATTTATTTATTATTTCTTTATTAAATAACTCTCAATTTAAATATTCTTTATAAATTGCTAACCGATAAATTGCAATCCGTTTTAATTGCTTAAAAATTTACTGCTTAATTTTTATTAACTGAATTGCTTAATTAGTCGGCTTCTTCGTTGAGTTGTTCCATTTTTTCAAGTTCTTTTTCAAACTCTTTAAAAACTCTGTTAAGAAGTTTTTCGTCTTCAATAGGAGCAAAACTGCTTTCGCCGTTTTCGTTCTCGATGATTTCATATATGAGAACTTCGTCGTCAGCTATATCGTCAAGATGTTCTACCGGTTGCATAACGATAAACCATCTTTTATCGACGTCTAACGTTGCAAGATGATAAAAGTCTTCGTCGCTGTCCGTCACTTCGTTGTGAAGTGTAATAATATCGTCTTCTTCCGTCAAATCTTCGGAATCTTCAAAAAAATCTGCCATAATTCACCTCGTTATTAAATTACCGAATTAACAAGCTACGTATCGCAAACAACATAGAATGCAGCACGTAACGATTTCAGTGTTGTCGCTATAAATGCAATATAACACATACAACAAAAAATGTCAAAATTTATCCAGATATGCCTGCAAAATTATACATGCCGCTACTTTATCTATAACCTGTTTTCTTTTTTCTCTTTTCATATCCGCTTCGAGTAAAACTCTTTCGGCAGATACGGTCGTAAGTCTTTCGTCCTGATATACGACTTTAAGTCCGCTTGCCTCTTCGAGCAGTTTTCCGAATTCTCTTGTTTTTAACACGCGTTCGCCTTCCGTGCCGTCCATATTTATAGGAAGTCCTAAGACAAAAACGTCGGCGTCTTCTGCTTTTGCCATTTCGCAGAAATGCGCAATATCGGATTTTATTCCGTGACGAACGTACGTTTCTCTGGCATGCGCCATAGTCCCCAGCAAATCGCTCACCGCAACTCCGATTCTGACTTCTCCTATATCCAATCCGATTTTTCTTTTCATAAAGTCTCCTCTTGCGTTAAAAATTCTATATTTGTTTTAATTTTTTTGAATAAAGGCACTACGATAGCTACCGTAGAAATAAGAGCGACCGATGCGACAACCGCCCAGAATATAATTTTAGCTACCGTCAGACTCAATGCGGCTTCAATCGAAAGCGTGCTTAAAAATATTCCGAACGCAAAAGTTGCTATTGCAAACACGATACAAATAATAAGCGGCAACAGCATGGCTGTTTGCGAACGTGAGCCTTTGGACATCTCGTTTATGGTATTCCAGTTGAAATTAGGTTTTTTCGAGTCGTGATGCAGACTTATAAAACTCATTGTTACGCTTACGGAAAAAACGCATATACCTATGAAGATAGTTTCCAAAGCGGAAATTTTGTATAATGCAATACTCACAATCATAATCAGCACGGAAACTATAAGCGAAAGAATACCCGAAAAATATATTTTGCTTTTTACAACGTCGTCGGTAGAAACAGGAAGTTGTTTTAAAAGCGTAAACGCTTTGCCTTCTCTCGAAAAAGCAAAGGCCGCGGAAGAGCAAGACGCAGGTATTATCATAATTGAATACATCAAAACGAACGCAACGCTTGTAAGAGACGTTTCC